>CAZVCQ010000225.1:0-5508 GCA_964626085.1 uncultured bacterium | reverse complement strand
ACCGTCGTGTCCGCGTAGTCCTTGTAGGTGGCGCAGCCGACGGCGTCGCCGGTCGGCCTGACGCCGTCCGCCGACTTGGAGTTGTTCGCCCCGCCGGCGCCGCCGAGCGTCATCGTGTCGGCGCCGCCCGTAGAGCTGGTAATCGGGTCGCCCGGCACGCCGATCATGTAGATCTTGCCGGTGGAGTCATCAACGAACGAGGCATGGAGGTAGTCGTTGAGGAAGGCGTTGCCGGTGATGTCCTGGGCGATATTCTGGCCGGCGAGGAGGAGGTTGCCGCCGTTATCGAGATAGCTTGTCAGGTTGGTCCGGTCGGTTGCGGTGAGGGTGTTGGTCGTAGCGTTGCCCGTGAACCAGGCCACGACCGGGTAGTGGCGCAGGGTGTCGGACGAGGGCGAGCCCGAGGTCTGGACCGAGTAGACGTCGTAGAGGACGTAGTTGGAGTCGCAGGCCGCAGTGTAGTACTTTTCAAAGTCCGAGCCTTCGTCGTCGTCGACAATCAGCAGTCGCGGCTCGCCGCACTTGACCTGGAAGTAGGTAAGAGGATAAGCCGGTTCCGGTGTGGCGTCGGCCAGGACTTTGAAGGTGAGGTTCTGGGGCGGAATCGAGGCCGGCACGTTGATGACAAAGGAGTCGGCCGAGCAGTTGCCGTTGCCGCCGGCGGCAATGTCCGGGAAGCCGGCTGTGTTCTTCGTAATCTGGACGTTGGTGTCGGAGCAGGCGAGCGTGGCCGAGACACCGGTGGCGTTCTGCCAGCCGAGGGTGTTGTAGTAGGTGACGATGAGCGCGACGGTCTCGCCCGGATCGGGCCGGCCGTTGTTGTTGCCCGCGGCATCGTTGAACCGCCACGACTGGAGCTTCAGGTCGCACCAGTAGAGCGGCAGGACGACGTTGGCCATGCTCACGCGGCCGGCGCCGAGCTCGCCGATGCGGAAAAGCGAGTCGGGCATGGTGTCGCAGGCGGCGTGCATGATGTCGAGCACTTCCTGGTTGGAGAGCGCCGGGTTCCAGGACTTGACCCAGCATGCGACGCCGGCGGCGAGTGGACCGGACATCGAGGTGCCGTCCATCCCGGCGTAGCTGGCAGGACGGGGCACGGTCGAATAGATGCCTTCGCCCGGAGCCGTGATGTCGACCCACGGGCCCCAGTTGGAAAAGCCTGCCTTGTGGTCAGATGTGCCGGACGCGGCGACGTTCTCCACGCCGGGGTTGCAGGCCGGATAACGCTGACCGCGCACGCCGTCGTTGCCGGCGGAGCCGAACAGGACTGCACCGTAGTCCCAGGCAGCCTGGCAGGCCGCGGCCAGGGACGGGTTCTGCTGGTCGCTGCCGAAGCTCATCGAGATGGACCAGATGTTCTTGTTCATCAGGTAGTTGATGGCCTGGATACTTGCAGCGGTGTTGTTGAAGCCACCGCTGCCGCAGCGCACGGAAATCGTGCGGCTGTTCCAGGCGGCGCCGGCTACGCCCTCGCTGTTGTTGGTCACGGCGTTCGAGATTCCCCAGCAGTGGGTACCGTGGTCGTCGCTGCCCTCGCACTGCGGTATCGGGTCGCCGCCGACGAAGTCGAATCCGACCACGTCGTCGTAGAAGCCGTTCCCGTCCTGGTCATTGCCGTCGAGGTCCCCGTCCGGATACCAGAGCGTGTCGAACACGCCGTTGCCGTTGATGTCTTCAGGCGAGTTGATCCAGAGGTTGGCCTTGATGTCCGGGTGGTCGAGGTCGATCCCGTCGTCGAGCGGCGCGTTGAGCACCGCGATGTCGCCTTTGGCAATGCCCCAGGCCCATGCCGCGCCCAGATTCTGCCAGTGCCACTGGTTCGCGTAGAGCTGGTCGTTCGGCGCTTCGTCGAGGCGCATGACGTCGTTCGGACAGGCCAGCTCGACTTCGCCCAGCGACTGATAGTCGGCCATGACCGGCGCGACGTCCTGGTTGACACCGAACTGGACGAGGTACTGGAGGTCGAGGCCGTACTTCCGGTCAATGTCGGTCGGGTGGGGCTTCCGCATGAGCGGCTCGACCACGTCGACGTGCCACTTGCGGCTCAGTTCGTCGAGCGCGGGGATGCCGAGGAGCGCGATGCCCTCGGATTGGCCCAGTTTGACCAGCCCACGCTGCGACGGGGCGAGCTGGATGATAAGCTGGCCGGCCAGGTGTTCCTCGCCGCCCTTGCTGCTGACGACCGGGCGATTGTAGTCCGGATACGCGAAGGTAAGCGCAACTGCGGCGGAAACGACGAGCAGGATTCTCAGACGCATAGGTTTGCCTCCTGGCAGTGATGTCTGTTAGCTGAATCGAAGCCCAAACTGAGGGTGTCCACTACTACTACCGTCCATCTATCATATTGGATGCAGCGGCAAAGTCAAACCGGCAAGGGCGGGTCGCGCTACGGATGGGCGATGGATGGCAGGGCCGGTGCGGCGTTTGAGGCACCGCGGCCGAGACAACAAGCAGCGGGGCGGCCTTGCGGCCGCCCCGTGATGTCTACGGGTTCCTGGCTACTTCAGGACCGCAGTTTTCTGAGCGTAGATGCCAACCGGCGTCACCACCTGCACGAGGTAGCTGCCGGTCGCAAGCTTCGCGCCGTCCAGCTTGAAGCTCATGCGCTGGCCCATAGTCGCGGTCTTGGTCTCGCTCGCGACCATCCGGCCATCGGTCGAGAAGGTCCTGAGTTCCATCCGGCCGGAGATCGGCGCCGTGAACTCGACCAGGGCCTGACGCCGGAAGGGGTTCGGGCTGACCTTCAAGACGTAGGGCTTCACGTCGGGCGGCGTGAGTTGCTGCGCGACCGCCGGCGGGATGCCTTCGCCAAACCAGGTGAGTATCCGGCGCATCAGGGTCCACTTTTGAAGGTAGCGTGACACCGCGTGGTCGATTGCCTCAAACGCGCAGGAGAAGAAGACCACTTTGTACGCGCCGGCATAGCGGACGATGGATTTGACTGTCGTGTCCGCGTAGTCCTTGTAGGTGGCGCAGCCGACCGCGCCACCGGTCGGCCTGATGCCGTCGGCTGACTTGGAGTTGTTCGCCCCGCCGGAGCCGCCGAGTGTCATCGTGTCGGCAGCGGTCGGGCTCGAGCTGGTAATCGGGTCGTCCGGCACGCCGATCATGTAGATCTTGCCGGTGGAGTCATCCACGAACGAGGCGTGGAGGTAGTTGCCAAGGAACGCGTCCGCGGCGATATCCTGCGCGATGTTCTGGCCGGCGACAAAGAGGTTGCCGCCGTTGTCGAGGTAGCTGGTGAGGTTGGTCTGATCGGTTGCCGTGAGGGTGTTGGTAGTGGCGTTGCCGGTGAACCAGGCCACGACCGGGTAGTGGCGCAGGGTGTCGGACGAAGGCGAGCCCGAGGTCTGTACCGAGTAGACGTCGTAGAGCACGTAGTTGGAGTCGCAGGCCGCAGTGTAGTACTTTTCAAAGTCCGAGCCTTCGTCGTCGTCGACAATCAGCAGTCGCGGCTCGCCGCACTTGACCTGGAAGTAGGTAAGAGGATAAGCCGGTTCCGGTGTGGCGTCGGCCAGGACTTTGAAGGTGAGGTTCTGGGGCGGAATCGAGGCCGGCACGTTGATGACAAAGGAGTCGGCCGAGCAGTTGCCGTTGCCGCCGGCGGCAATGTCCGGGAAGCCGGCTGTGTTCTTCGTAATCTGGACGTTGGTGTCGGAGCAGGCGAGCGTGGCCGAGACACCGGTGGCGTTCTGCCAGCCGAGGGTGTTGTAGTAGGTGACGATGAGCGCGACGGTCTCGCCCGGATCGGGCCGGCCGTTGTTGTTGCCCGCGGCATCGTTGAACCGCCACGACTGGAGCTTCAGGTCGCACCAGTAGAGCGGCAGGACGACGTTGGCCATGCTCACGCGGCCGGCGCCGAGTTCGCCGATGCGGAAGAGCGAGTCGGGCATGGTGTCGCAGGCGGCGTGCATGATGTCGAGTACTTCCTGGTTGGAGAGCGCCGGGTTCCAGGATTTGATCCAGCATGCTACACCGGCGGCGAGCGGGCAGGCCATCGAGGTGCCGTCCGACGTGGCGTAGCTGGCAGGGCGGGGGACGGTTGAGTAGATGCCCACGCCCGGAGCCGTGACGTCAATCCACGGACCCCAATCGGAGAAGTCTGCCTTGTGGTCAGATGTGCCGGACGCGGCGACGTTCTCCACGCCCGGGTAGGAGGCCGGGTAACGCTGCGTGCGCTGGTAGTCGTTGCCGGCGCCCCCGAACAGGACAGCGCCGTAATCCCAGGCGGCTTGGCAGGCGTTGGCATGTGACTGGTTGAATGGGCCCACGAAGCTCATCGAGAAGGCCCAGACGCCTTTGTCAATGCCGTAGTTCATCGCTTGGATACAGGCGGCGATGCTGAGATTCACACGTACCCCAAACGAGCGGCTGTTCCAGGTCGCGCCGGCGACGCCGACGGCATTGTTGGTGACGGCATTGATGATGCCCCAGCAGTGGGTGCCGTGGTCGGCACCGCCCTCGGCCTGCGGTATCGGGTCGCCGGCGTAGAAGTCGTATCCGACCACGTCGTCGAAGTAGCCGTTGCCGTCTTGGTCAACGCCGTCGAGGTCGCCATCCGGGTACCAGAGCGTATCGAACCTGCCGTTGCCGTTGATGTCCTCAGGGGTGTTGATCCAGAGGTTTGCCGCGACGTCGGGATGGCCGAGGTCGAGTCCGTCGTCCAGCACCATGCTCAGTACCGAGGTATCGCTCTTGGCAACGCCCCAGGCGATTGCCGCGCCGAGGTTCTGATGGTGCCACTGGGAGGAGAAGAGCGGGTCGTTGGGTTCCTCGCAGTGCCTCATGACAGTGTTGGGAGAGACGACCTCGACATGGGGCAGGGACAGGTATTCGTCCGCCACCGGCGTGACGTCCTGGTCGACGCGGAACTGGATGACGTACTGGAGGTCGAGGCCGTACTTCCGGTCAATCGCGGTGGGGTTGGATTTCCTCATCAACGGCTCGGCTTCACCGACGTTCCACTTGCGGCTCAGTTCGTCGAGCGCGGGGATGCCGAAGAGCGCAACGCCTTCGGACTTGCTCAGCTTGACCAGCCCGCGCTGGGACTGGCTGAGCTGGATGATGAGCTGGCCGGCCACGTGTTCCTCGCCGTCTTTGCTGCTGACGACCGGGCGATTGTAGTCCGGGTACGCGAAGGTCAGTGCCACTGCGGCGGAAACGACAAGCAGGATTCTCAGACGCATAGGTTTGCCTCCTGGTAGTGATCTTCTCTAGCTGAATCGGGACCCAAGCTGAGGGTGCCTACTACAATGTATCATATGAGAAGCAGCGCCAGAGTCAAACCGGCGCGGACGCGGACGGAACCAACCACGGATTAGCGCAGATGAACACGGATTCGGGGCCAGGATGGAGCGGAGTTCAGGATGCTGGGATCAGAGTGCGAACTCCAGACTGAACCACGCGCAGATTGGGGCTGTTGAAAAAGCCTTGACACCTTTCTGACGGTTAGCGCGTCTAATAGTCAGTGACGCCCAACCGAAAGGACACCCCTGACAATGGTAGGTA
>CAZVCQ010000224.1:0-5516 GCA_964626085.1 uncultured bacterium | reverse complement strand
CCGGGTACCTGGGCCGTAAGACGGGCAGGGGGTTCTACGAGTACGGGCAGAAATAGAATAGGGGTCAAGGAGTCGAGGATTCGAGGATTCCAGTGGCCGGAGCACTCGACCCCTTGAATCCTGAACCCCTGGAATCCTCTGGTCCCAAGATCCTGACTGTATCGCAGGTCAACGCTCTCGTTGCCGGGATGCTGGGTGAGTACTTCTCCGATGTCTGGATTGAGGGTGAGGTCTCCAACTTCAAGGCCTATCCGTCCGGCCACCTGTACTTCGCCCTGAAGGACGAAGGCTCGCAGTTGCAGGCGGTCTGCTTCCGGCACTCTGCCCATCGGCTCAAGTTCACACTTGAGGACGGAATGCTGGTGGTGGGGCACGGTCGGCTTGAGGTATACCAGCCAAATGGCAAGTACCAGGTTATCCTCGACACGATTGAGCCCAAGGGAGTCGGCGCCCTGCAGAAGGCGTTCGAGCAGCTCAAGCGGAAGCTCGAAAAGGAAGGCCTGTTCGCAGCCGAGCGAAAGCGGCCGCTCCCCTCGTTGCCGCGCACGATTGGCATCGTCACCTCGCCGTCCGGGGCGGCAATCCACGACATGCTGAGGACGCTGCGTCTGCACAAGGCGCAGGTGAAGGTCGTGTTGTTTCCCGCGCAGGTTCAGGGGGAAGGGGCGGCCGAGCAGATTGCCGAAGGCGTCGCAACGCTGTGCGCCCGGTCCGATATCGACGTTATCATCGTCGGCAGGGGCGGGGGTTCAATCGAGGACCTCTGGCCGTTCAATGAAGAGGTCGTGGCGCGGGCAATCGTAGCCTCACGTGTGCCGGTCGTATCCGGGGTCGGACACGAGACGGATTTCACGATTGCCGATTTCGTAGCCGACGCCCGCGCGGCAACGCCGACCGCCGCGGCACAGCTTCTGGCCAGGCCTTGGGAGGAGCTCGAGACCCGACTCGGGGACCTGGCGGCGCAAATGCTCGAGGCTGCCGAGCAGGTTCTGTTCGAGAAGCAACAGGCAGTCGAGGAGTTGGTTCGGCACCGGGTGTTCGAGCTGATGGCGTCGCACCTGGCCGAACTGGAACACAGGGTTGAGCGGTTTGCGGGCACGGCCGAAGCGTCTGTCCGTACCGCTCTGCGGCGTGCCGTCTCCGCGTTGGCCGCGCTGGAACTGGGGTTGAACCGGCAGAGCCCGGTAGCGCGGGTCCTGCGGCAGAAGGTAGCGCTCGGGGCCCTGGCGGCACGACTGGAGAAGCCGGCGCTGGCGCTCCTGTCCCGAGAGAACGTTCGGCTGGGGCAGGCCGGAGCGAGGCTCAACGCCTTGAGTCCTTTGGCGAGCCTTGGCCGGGGCTACTCAATCTGTCTCAAGCCGGACGGTTCGATTGTCAGCCGAACCGGTCAGGTCGAAGTCGGCGATGGAGTCGTGGTGAGAGTGTCGGATGGCTCGATTGACTGCCGGGTAGAACGAACCGGCAAGTCGAATCCCGGAGGAAACTAGAATATGGTGAAGAATGAGAAGCCGAGTGAGACGGTAGACTTCGAGAAGGCGCTGGCTGAGTTGGAAGGCATCGTCAAGCAACTGGAGACGGGGAACCTCGCGCTCGAGAAGTCGCTTGCGCTCTTTGAGCGCGGGGTGCAACTTGCCCGGGCATGCAAGGAGAAGCTCGCCGAGGCCGAACTGAAAGTCAGCCAGTTGGTCAAAGACAAGCAAGGCCTGTTCTCGGAAGAAGCCTTCAAGGAAGACAAAGACTGACTGCCGGCAATCGCAGGCAGATCTGACGCGAGCCACCTACTAAGCCCGAGCGATGCCTCGACACTGAGCTTGACACCGGAGTGGAATCGGGTAGAAGTATAAAGAGTAACACGCCTTGCTGGCAAAGGAGATACGATGCGCTGTGAGATTGACCGTGGCATTTTCGCAGAGTTGCTCGCAGGCGTAACCAACGCGCTGCCGAGCAAGTCTGCCTATCCGGTTCTGAACAACATCACGCTCGACGTGAATAACGGCAAGCTGGCGCTGGCCGGAACCGACCTCGATACGTACGTGCGGCGGACGTTCACGCTCGAGGGGCAGTCTGAGGACGGCACGGTCGTTGTTCTGGGCCGCAAACTGGCCGAGATCGTCCGCGAGATTACCGCAGCGACGATTGTCCTGTCAAGTAAGGAACGCAGTCTCAGTCTCGAGGCCGGGCAGGTGAAGGCATCGCTCGTCAGCCTCGATCCGTCCGAATTCCCGGAAGTGCCGAAGCTGCCGGAAGGCGTGACGATGGAGTTTCCGCTCGCGACCTGGTTCGAGTTGTTTGAGACGGTTTCGTTCGCGGCCTCCAAGGACGAGTCCCGGCCGGCCATGACCGGCGTCAACTGGGAGGTCACCAAGACCGAGGCGCGGATGGTCGGCACCGACGGCCACCGCCTCGCCTACATCTGCCGCAAGGGCAAGTTTGCCGGCAAGCTCAAGGTGATAGTGTCGACCAAGTTGTTTCCCCTGTTCCCGCGCGGCGAGGAGAAGTTCACAGTGCACATGGACCCGGCCAAGGTCGGATTCGTTTTCCAGAACGCCATCATCATCACGCGGCAGATCGAGGGGCCCTACCCGGACTATGAGCGGGTGATACCCAAGGGTTATCCGGCCAAGGCGCTCATCGAGCATGAGGTCTTCGCGGCAGCCTTGCGTCGCGCCGCGGTGTTCGCGCACCCGGTCGGTCGGCTGGTAGCGCTCGACTTCACCAAGGGCAAGCTCGGACTGAAAGCCGAAACTCCCGACGTGGGCCGAAGCGAGGAAGAGATCGAATGCAGCTATACGGGCGAGCCGGTACGCATCGGGTTCAACGCCAGCTATATGCTGGAGATTCTTCGGCGCCTCCAGTCGGAGAAAGTCGCGGTCGAGTTGTCAAACCCGCTCTCCGCGGGGTTATTCAAGCCGGTCGACGAGAAGCCGGATACCGAGCAGACATTTCTGCTGATGCCGATCCGGCTTGACTAGGCGGATGTGAACGCCGGAGGTGTTCCGGTCAAGGCAGGGCGCACGATGAAACTCGGGCTGCTGGTTTTGTTCTGTGCAGTCCTGGCTCTTTCCTGTGACGAGGGTGGCCAAGCGACCGGCATCAATCCCAACTACAAAGAGCCGATGGTCTGGGGCTTGCTGGCCAAGGTTCAATTCCCAGATCTGACAGTCGAATTCGACAAGAACCTAGAGGTGTTCGACTACGACGGCTTGAGGATGGTACCGATAGTGCTGCTGAACGGAGAGCAGGTCGAGGCGCTCTCCTATTCGCCGGTGTCGTATGAATACGGCGACTCTAATGCGATCCCCACGTATCAGAAGTATGAGCTCGAGGTCCGGCACTACTGGGGCACCGGGTTCTGTCACTTGGTGATGCCGGGGGATTTCGCCCTGATTGCGCCGTCGGATACTCACACCCTTGCCCAGGGGACGTCGCTGGCATCGGCCTGGCGTGTTTCGCTGGGAGCGCAATGGTACTGGCTCAGCGTCTACGTCAACTACGACTACTATGATACGCTTGGGGCCTGGGACAATCTCGAATTCAGACTCGACACGCTGGTCCACGATACCTTGATAGTCGTGCCCGCGGAGCAGATGTTCCCGAAGTTCGTGAGCCAAGTCCTCGAGGGCGACGCATCCGTCACGATATGGGGCGGCTACGGGCCGCCGATCGAGCCCGGCGACTTCGGCAACATCCGCGGCACTGCGGTCGGATTCGTCAACGCCATCAACGAACCCCCCGCGAAGTACTTCTACGTCGGCGCGCCGCCAGCGAAGCGGCGCGCGCCGGATGAAAGCAGCGAGTTCGAGCGCTTCAAAGCCCGGTTGCGCAGCCGGCTGCCGGGCCATTAGCCGAATTCTGGCCACACGGTCTTCATGACCAGGACAACGGCACGGTGTCTCTGCGTTCGTGTGCTTGTCCTGCTGCCGTTGCTGGCGACGGCAAAGTCCTACTACTTCCCAGAGATAGCCACCGATGTGGTACTGCAGGCCGACGGCAGTGCGCGCATCGTGCAGGAGCGAACATACGAGTTCGACGGCCGGTTCTCCTGGGCGGACCTCGACCTCAAGAAACAGGGCGCATCCGACATCCATCTGAACCGGCTGGCGATAGCGACCAACGCCGGATGGCAGGACCTGCAGCCGCAGGAGTTGAGGAGCAGCGAGCGGTCGCTCTACCTCCGCTGGGGGTACTCGGCCGAGGATGAGCAGCGCACTTTCCTGATCGACTACACGGTTGAAGGCGCGGTCAGACGCTACGAGGACGTCGCCGAGTTCTACTGGAAGGTGATCGAGGACGAGCACCAACGGATTGGCCGGATCGGGGTCAGGATCATCCTGCCCGGCCGCTCACCCGACCTGTTCAAGGTCTACGTTCACTCCGCCGCACGGCCGGGCACGCTCAGCTTTCCCGGTACGTTCGACACCGCGTACATCCAGCAATCCGGGATTCCGAAGAACGCCTTCGTCGAAGTGCGCGCGCTCTCCAGCCCGGAGCTGTTCCCGCAGACGCCGCAGGTCGCGCAGAAGCGGTATGCGCGGATTCTCGCGGAGGAGAAGCAGAACTTCCTCTCCGCATCGCTCAAGACGTACTTCTTCCTTCCGCTGGGCCTGCTCCTGCTCATACCTTTGCCGGTCATACTGCTCATCGTCTTCTATCGGAAGCACGGTCGGGAACCGGCGCTCGTCTACGAGGCCATCTACGAACATGAGCCGCCGCGCAAAGCGCCGCCGGCAGCTGTGCCGTTGATACTGCACCAGAAACCGGACAAATCGGCACTCATCCAGCCGCTCTTCGCCGGGATGATGGCGACCCTGCTCGACCTCGGTCGGCGCGGAGCGGTCGTGGTGCAGGAGACCAAAGAGGGGCGTCGGAGCCGCTACTCGCTCCGCCTCGCGAAACCGGAGTTGGTTGATATGGCGGGTGAGTTCGCGCCCAAGGTGACTCAGTTCTTCTTCGGCCAGGTGGCGTCGGGCCGGGCCGAGTTCGATGAGTCCGACGTCAAGAAGTACGGCCAGTCCCGGCCGAGCGCCGTGCGTGACTTCATCGGGGACGTCTTTGACACCGGTATGGCGTGGTGGCAAAGGGCCCTGGGGACCGAATTCGTGGAGCGGGCCAGTTCGAGAGCCTACTGGACGTTTCTGCTCATAGTGCTCGCCTGTACAGCGGCCGGCGCGTTCAGCCTCGTGAACGGTCTCTCGGCCATCGTGTTCTTCGAGCCGCCGGTGCGACTGATAGTGGCCGGGGTCATCGCCGGACTGGTGTTCGTCGTCTTCATGCTTCTGGGCAGAACGATCCTGCGCTGGACCGAGACGGCGTATCTCGAACACCGGCGCTGGCAGAACTTCCGCAAGTTCCTTAAGGACTTCTCGGCAATCGAGCAGGCCCCGGTCAACCTGCTTGCCATCTGGGAAGAGTACTACGTCTACGCGGTGGCGCTCGGCGTGGCTTCCGAATTCCTCAAGCATGTCACCAAGCTGGCCGAGCAGCGCGGAACCAGCCTGGCTTTGCCGGTCTGGTAC
>CAZVCQ010000223.1:0-5518 GCA_964626085.1 uncultured bacterium | reverse complement strand
CTCGTTCAGCATCTTGTGGTCGGGCAGGATGCTCTCCAGCTTCTTGCCGACGTCCAGGAAATCGGCAATCATCCCCGGCTTCTTCAGTCTCTTCGCGCTGATTTCTACCTCGACACGGTAGTTGTGGCCGTGGACGCCCTCGCACTTGCCGCTCATGCCGTGTATCCGGTGCGCGGCGCTGAACCTGCGGCTCACTTTGATGGTCCACATCATTGCCTCCTCGAGCGTTCGGCTCGGTTTGCTCTCATCACGAGCGATGATACCCATGCTCGGTTCGCAGGTCAAGCCGGCGGGGGTGCGGTTTGACTGGCAATGGTCAGGCGGTAGAATGGCATTCAATGCCCAACCTCGAAGTCGGAGTTTCCTCTCCGAAGTCCGCCCTTTGTCATTTGTCCTTAGGACTTGGTACTTTCCTCCAGCATGTGGCCCCTGCGTGAGGTAGACGAACCCGCGGTTGTTCGGCTGGCCGCGGAAGCGGGCATCGACAACCTGACCGCGCGGCTGCTTTGGCTGCGCGGCGTGCGCGACGCCGACGCCGCTCGGCGTTGGCTGGCGCCGGAACTGGGTCATCTCTACCCTCCCGACTTGCTGCCCGACTTTGCGCCGGCGGTGGCGCGAATCCGCAAGGCCATCGCCGGGCGCGAGACGATTCTCATTTGGGGGCATGACGACCTCGACGGGATCACTTCGGTGGTGATTCTCTGCCGGTTGCTGACCGATCTGCAGGCAAAGGTACGATACTACATTCCGCAAAGGGGCAAGGAGAGGCACGGGCTGAACGGCGAGCTGGCCGCCGATCTTGTCGGCAAGGGCGCGGGCCTCGTCGTTACCGTTGACTGCGGCATCACCAACCGCGAGCCGGTCGCGTTCCTGCGGTCAAAGGGTATCGATGTGGTGGTTACCGATCACCACGAGGTGATCGAGTCGATGCCGGAAGCGGTCGCCAACGTTGACCCGAAGCGGCCGGATTCGAAGTATCCGTATCGCGGGCTCGCCGGCGCCGGCGTCGCGCTGAAGCTGGCAATGGGTGTCGCACGCGAGACGTTCGGCTTTTCCGTCGCGGAGTTCATCTCAGTCCAGCCGCAGCAGTTCGCCATGGCCGTGCTCGGCACGCTGGCCGACCGCGTGCCGCTCACCGGCGAGAACCGGACCATCGTCGCCGCCAGCCTGGGCAAGCTCAGGGCGATTCCGGTCCCGGCAGTGCGCGCGGTGTTCGAGTACCTGAACGCCGATGAGAAGCTGACCGTGCACCGCTTCGTCACCGAGTTGCTGCCGCTGTTTGCCACCGCCAACGGCAACGAAGGCGTGCACAAGTTCCTGACCGCGACCGAGGACGAAGCGCGGACGTGGGTCGCTGAGTTGGCCCAGCGGCGCGAGGAGTGGCAGGAACAGGTTGAGCAGACTTACGAGCTCGTCCTCAGGCATCTGTCGGTAGGGGACGGGATCGTCTTCGCCCGAGACCGGGAACTCAACTTGCGGGCCCTCGGTTCCTGCGCGATGCGCCTGAAGGAGAGATACCAGTTGCCGGCGATTGTCATGGGCTGGCGCGGCGACGCGTGGGTCGGCGAGGGCCGCGGGGTAGAGGGGGTCAGTCTGATGGACCTGCTGTCGGCCTGCGGTCGTTTCTTCATCGACTACGGCGGGCACAGAAAGGCGGCCGGGTTCTCGATGAAGGACGAGATGGCGGAGGAGTTCATGCGTTGCGCAGAGGCTTTTGCGCACGAGCACTTCGCGGGTCGGGTTCAGCCCGAGAACGTGGTCAGAGTCGATGCAGTAGTACCTCTGGCCGATTTCGACCCAACACTCGTTATGCTCGCGCCGTTCGGCGAAGGCAACCCGCAGCCCATATTCGCGACCGACCCGACCGAGCTTGGCTTCGCCGCCGACGGCTGGGGTGTGCCGGGCAGGCCGGATCTAATTCTGCGTGCCGGCGCGGGAGTCCAGATTGACACGCGGCTTATCTACCGGTTGCTGTATACGCTCGACGACTTCGGCCGGCTGACGATACTCGAAGCAAAGCCCGTGGAGCAATGACCAATTGCCAAGCCCCAATTCCCAATCAAGCCCCAATACCTAATGACCAATTCCGATCTGGGCATTTCGGTGTTTGGTTATTGACTGGTCATTGGTCATTGGGATTTGGGGTCTTTCTCGCTGATGCCTGACAAGGTCGTCCACGTCGTCCGCAAGAAGAGCCGGGGCCAGCACGCCTGGGTCTTCTCCAACGAAGTCACCAAGACCGAAGGTAGTCCCGGGCCGGGGGACACGGTCCAGGTCTTTGATCGGAAGCGGCTGCTCGGTTCCGGAATCTACAACCCGCATTCGCTCATTCGCGTCCGGCTCTACTCGGAACAGAACGAGGAACTGGATGCCGCGTTGCTCAGGCGGCGGATTGAGGCGGCGCTGCAATACCGCAAGGCGATGCTGCCGGGGGAGAACGACTTCCGGCTGATGTTCAGTGAGAGCGACCGCGTGCCGGGGCTTGTTATCGACAAGTACGGCAACCACTTCGTCGTTCAGACCTATGCGCTGGGCCTGGACATGCGGCATGACCTGGTCGTCGCCGCTTTGCGCGAGGTTTTCGACGTTGCCTCGGTCATTGAGAAGAACGACTTCCGGCTGCGCGACCCGGAGGGCCTGCCACGGCGCGCCGGTGTGTTGTTCGGCACTCCAGAGCCGCGTACCGTCATTTCCGAGAGCGGGGCCAGTTTCTACGTGGATGTTGCCGGCGGGCAGAAGACGGGATACTATTTCGACCACCGTCTGACCCGGCGCAAGGTGAGGCAGCTATCAGCCGGACGCAAGATACTGGATGTTTTCTCCTACACCGGCTCATTTGCCATCAACGCGGCTTTGGGCGGGGCCGAGAGCGTGCTCGCGGTCGACGCCTCGGCCTCGGCCGCGACCATCGCCACCGACAACTCGGTCCTCAATGGAGTCGCGGACAAGTGCCAGTTTGCAACCGACAACGCATTCACGGCACTCGCCGAACTCGACGCGCAGGGCCGGAAGTTCGACCTCATCAACCTCGACCCGCCCGCGTTCATCAAGGCGCAGAAGGACAAGAATGCGGGGATGCGCGGGTATCGGCAAATCAATGGGCTGGCGATGAAGCTCCTGCCCGCGGGCGGCATCCTCGTATCGTCGTCCTGCTCGCACTACCTGTTCTGGCAGGACATGCTCGACATGCTCGTGGCCGCGGCTCAGGACGTCGGCCGCGAGTTCACCATTCTCGACCGCACAACCCAGGGTCCGGACCACCCGGTTTTGCTCTCGCTGCCCGAGTCCGAATACCTCCGCGGCTTCATCCTCCAGGTTTCCTGACGTTCTATCGGCGGCTTCACGCCGCCGGCCGCAAGCCCAAGGAGTCGGGCCGCGGCATGCGCCGCAGTTCGTCTCGTTCCTCTCCAAGAAGCTCCACACGTTGGTCCCAAGGTTACTTGTTGAGTATTCCAGGAAGGAACCTGGACGGGAATGTGGGCTGTGACTCGGCCAGGACCTCGGGACGGAACCTACCTCGTTACTCGGCAAGGAACCCGACAAGGAACTCTGGTCGTTGGCCGCGAAGTAGCTGAGGAAGTAGCGGTGGAAATAGCCGAACAAGTAGCCGGCGTCGTTCCTCGCCAAGTCCCTCGGGTCGTGACTTCGGAGACCACGGGGATAGCCACGGGGGAGGCATAGGAGGGGTCGCAGCGAGGTGAGAGGATAGAGGATTGAGGATAGAGGATTTAGGACGAGAGCTGGCGGTCGGGGGAGAATGTTGTATACTACATATTCAGAGGTAATGGTTGAACCGGAAAACTGACGACTTGCCGACGGCCAAGGAGCCGGGCTTGAGGCTCAGAAGCCTGCGCAAGCTCGCGGACCTCGCCCTCTCCGACCTCGACCGCCAACTCCGCTGCAAGTAGCCTACTCGACATTCCTCAGACTCGAAACGTGAAGTGCCCCCGGTTCTACGTCCTGGAGAATCTGCAATCTACAATCTGGAATCCGTGCACTGGTTACTCGCGACCGATGGCCACGGAACTGCTCTAGTGCCGGTCCTTCCAGTAGCCCGGTCGCCGGTGCAGGTGCATCAGAGCGAGAACGTAGACCCGGTCGGGCTCGACGCTGTAGAGAACGCCGTATGGAAATCGGTTGACAAGGCAACGCCTCACGTCGCCTTCCAGAATCGGCCAGGCGTTTGGATAGGACAGGACGTTGCGCAGAGCCGCGATGACCTCCAGCGAGAACTTTTCCCCGAGTGAAGGCTCGACCATGTCGTAGAAGGCGACCGCCTCGACGAACTCCACCTCGGCTTCCGGGTGGAAGTCGAAGATCATCGGGCGGAACGGTCTTTGATGCGAGCGAGGACCTTGTCCCCCGGCACTGCCTTGACGCGGCCGGAACGAAGCTCGGCGAGCCTCGCAGCGGCGGCCTCGGCCCAGGCCTTGTCGATCTCGGGGTCTGGAACGTTCAGGGTCCGGAGAAGAGAATCGACCACAGTCACGCGGTCGTCCACCGGAAGCTGTTTCGCTTCCTCGATAATGTCCTTTGCTCCGTGCATTTCACTACCTCCCGGTATTGCCGGCGGTTTTGCGCAACTGCTTCTTCATCGTGTCAGATTGTAGGACGTGTCCTCGCCGCTGTCAAACACCGTACAGAGCGAGGCGGGCGACCCGGCGCATGCCGGCCGGCAGACGGTAGCGCAACCAGCCACACGGGCGAGGACCGAAGCGCTCAGAGACAAGCCGGACCAAGAGCAGGTCCGTAAGTTCGCCGCTCTGCGTTCTCGCGGGGAGCCGTCCGCTTCCGACTACTGCAAACTGCCAACCGGAAACTCGTCACTCGCGCCAGCGCACCAGCGGCCTCGACCGCCAACTCCGCCATGAGTGAAGGCTGCCCGCTTCGGTGCGGACAGCCTTGCTGGGCGTGAGCTAGTTCTTGGCCTACTCGGTCAGGATCACCTTTCTACTGAAGCGCTTGTTCTCAGCACTCAAAGTACAGAAGTAGACACCGCAGGCACAACCGCGCCCCTTGGTATCTTGCCGGTTCCAGGTCAGGTTGTAGTAGCCGGGCTTCTGCTCGCCGTTGGCAAGCGTGGTCACCAGCTTGCCCGCGACATCATAGAGCTTAAGCACGACCCGGGTCTGTCGCGGTAAGGCGTAGGCGATGTTGAGCCTTGTCCTGGCTGGATTCGGGAACGGCTGCGCCAAGCTCAGCGTCTTTGGCAGGTTGACTTTGCCTGCTGACTGTTGGCCGCCAGGCCGGCTCTCGTCGCTCTGGATGCGCAGCTTGTAGACCTTGTTCGGCTCGCTCGCCAGCGAAAAGAGGCTGTGGCGGTTCTGACTTGGTACGAGGCCCTTGAGCTTCGACGAGTCGGTTGTGCCGATGGTGACGATGTTGCCGCCCAAGGGCGTGATGCCCTTGAGCTTGCCGTCGGTGCCGTCGGTGAGGTAGATCGTGCCGTTGTCCGCCACGAATACCGCGGTCGGGTTCTCGAAGTCGCCGGTGATGGTCGTCTTGAAGTGGCCCGACG
>CAZVCQ010000222.1:0-5590 GCA_964626085.1 uncultured bacterium | reverse complement strand
GCGAAGTCCGGGACGCGAATTCCCGCAGGAGGGATGGAGACCTACGCCGCGCGGCTGGCGTTGATGGCCGGAGGGCCGTCCGCGCGGCGGAACCGGTGGCCGAGACGGCAGGGTCTGGTTCGGGAGCGGCTCGACCCAACCGGTCGAGGCACGACGGCGTCAGGCGCGCATTGGGCTTGACATGCCGGTATCAAGTTCTACAATCGAGCCGTGACAAGAGCGATTTCGGTCCTCTTGGGATTGGGGTTGTTGGCCACGGCTGGGGTGGCCGCTGACTTCCCGCGTTCGTTCCAAGAGCACGCGGCGGTGCAGGAGTCGCTGGCGCGGGGTTCCTACGCAGGGCTTGACTTCTGGGAGCCCGGGATGACAATCTCGCAGAGGTTGTAGGTGAAATCCCTCGCGGCTGTGTTCCTGGGCTTGGTGCTGGCATCGCCGATGCTCGCCCGCGTGCCCGGGTTCGGGGAGTATCATGCCGTGCAAGAGTCGCTGCGGCATCTCCCGCCCAACATGCGGTTCTATGAGTTGGACCAGCGGGGCCTCTTGCCAAGGTCACCTGCGCCAGCACTGGCGGACTCAATCGGACTCCGGCTGGTCGGGAAATGGGGTGCTGGTCCGAGTGTGAAGGTCACGGGGAGAGACTCTCTCGTGTTCCTTTCGCGCGGGAGCCAGGTGGCAGTCATCAACTATGCTGACACAGCCAATCCACAGGTTCTCTCATGCATCGAAGTGAATGGTCTGGTATCTCGCTCGGTTCTGGTAGGCAACCGGCTATACGTAGGCTCGACGGGTTCTGACCCGAAGTACATAGACGTGTTCGACGTCTCCAACCCGGCTATTCCACAAGAGCTCGGACAGATACAGACTCGCCTGTTCGACATGGATGTTGTGGACTCGCTGGTCTACACGATTGCCAAAGACTCGTTCCGGGTGTTCAACTTCGCGGACCCGAGCAACCCACACCAGATAGGTGTCTGCCGTGACTCTGGCTACGATCTGTCAGTCTGCAACGGCTACGCGTACATCGGTGATCGCTGGGGGCTGTACGTGGTTGACGTCAACGACCCGACGTCTCCGCACCACGAGGCTTCCTGGGGAACGAACATCGTCAGCGTGAAAGCTCGCGGCAACATCTGCTGTGCGACGACGGACAACTTGAGTAGCCCTGGAGTACTGAGGTTCACGATTCTGGACGTGCGCACGCCGTCGAATCCTACGCCTCTCGGCTCGCTCGATAGTTGCGGGGCCTACGACGTGTTCCTCGACGGGCAGTTGGCGTTCCTGTCTGGATACTACATCTTCAACGAGTTTCGTATCATTGACATCAGCGACAGCACTCACCCGCATCATGTCGGAACGGCGGCGACTCAGGACCAGAACTTCGGGGTCTGGGAGAACCCGGCCAATGAGCTGGCATACGTGGCTGACGACTTCGGCGGGCTAATAGTCATTGACATTGCCAATATCAACGCGCCTGCGGCGCGTGACACGATGCTCAAGGCGGGGCTTAGTTATGACGTCAGCGTGCAGGGCAGCCTCTGCTACGTGGCGAGCGACGCCGTTGGTCTAGTAGTTCTGGACGTCTCCGATCTGGCTCAGATCAGGCAAATAGGCGCCCTTGACAGCACGAGGGACATGGTGGCGCGCAGTATTGCCGTTCAGGACAGCTTCGCTTACATGAGCTGGGGACCTGCCAGACCATGGCTGCGGTCCATCTCCGTTTCCGACCCGACCATGCCGACAAGAGCCGGAGGCGTTGGGACCTTCGACTTCCCCAAGTCCATGGTCATAAGGGACTCGCTGTTGTACGTCGCCGAGGCATACCGCTTCCAGATCGTCAACGTCGCGCGTCCGCGCCAGGCGGTGCTGGTGGGAAGCTGCGTGCTGCAGAACGACGTTGTGGACTTGTGGCTCGATGACTCGCTGGCGTACGTATCGAGCTACCCCAGCTACATCATCAACGTGGCGGACCCAACCAACCCCGTCATCGTAGGGAACATCAGCAGTGGAACGGATGCTATCGCAGTCATCAGGGACACATACGCCATTGTGACGCCGGGGTTCGATTCGATTGTCGTGTACAACGTCTCCGTTCCGTCTATGCCCTACCCAGTGGCGAGTCTGGTCCTTTCGGGTCCGCATCAATACGTAGACGACGTGGAACTGATGGACGGCGACACCATCGCGGCGATTGGCGGCGACTACTTGCATCTCGTGGATATCCGAGACCCGCTGAATCCGCAGGAACTCTGTAGATGGGTCCCACCGAACGACGCGTATCGTCTCAGCTACGTTGCGCCACATCTGTACGCAGCCTGCTGGGATGCCGGTGTCTGCGTGCTGGAGACGACGGCGGTAGGTGTGGAAGAACCGGAGTCAGTCTCCCTCTTTCGACCAGCGATTCAGGTCGCGCCCAGCCTGACGGCAGGGCGTATCCGTGTCGCGTCGTATGGAGGCAATGTCATTCAGAGGCTGCAACTCTGTGATGCCGCTGGGAAGGAGGTGATGGGCGTTGCTCCCGGGCCTGATTGGTCCAGAGCCGGTTCCGTTTCGGTGGACCTGGCCGGCTTGCCGGTCGGGGTGTATATGTTGAGGGCAGTTGTCTGCGGACGAGCGACGACTGTGAAGGTCGTCAAGACTACAAGGAGGTAGAATATGAGGCGGCTGCTTGTTCTCATGGCAGCCTTTCTGGGTTTGGCTTCGGCCTACCTGAAATCTTATGAAGTCACGCCCACCTTGGCCACTTGGTCGGGCTGGGCAAGCGGTGACCCGCAATACGCTGTTGGCGAGCAGTTCACGGCCAACTTCGATTCGATAACAGAGGTCTCGCTCTTTACGGGCAGCCCGGGGGCCGGCCAGAACTACAACATGGAGGTCCGGGATGCCCAGACCAATGATCTCGTCGCGTACCAGAACAACGTCGCACCGGCAGGCGACCATACATGGTTGCGCTTCACGTCAATCGTCAACGACGGCAAGTTCGTTCGGGGACGGGAGTACGTCGTGAGGTTCACCCGTCCGGGCGACTCGATAAACTGGTATAAGAGCGCCAACAATGAATACCACTACGGCCACATGGTCGGCGGGACCGGGCTTCAGCCGCCGGGGAGTTGGGACGACCTCTGTCTGCGTATCTACGGCAAGGCCCGGGTCGGCGGAGAATTCGCCGTGCACTCGAACATGGTGCTCGACCGTGGTCTCTCGGACTCCGCCAACTGGCAAACGTGCATTGAGCGTGAGAAGGAAGTCGGGGTCAAGTACGACAAGATCGGCTACGGCTACTGGGGCTACGTGCAGCCTGATAGCGCCAATCAGTGGAACTGGGAATGGATGGACTACCTGATGACACGGTTCGCACGGGAGAGCGTTGGGACCATCATGTCCATTCGCGGCCTGCCTGGGTGGGCTTCATGCTCAGAGTACTACTACGGCGGGTGGCACAAGGACGGGGGGTCCCTGCCGGTGAACATCTTCGAGCCCGTGATAGACACTACACTAGAGAATCGAGATTCGATAAACCCAGTCAACTACCTCGCGAAGTACGCATACGAGCTCGCCAGGCGCTACGGGCCGAGGGGATACGCGTTCAATGGGAGCAGGTGCGGCACGTTCTGGGACAGCGATGCCAACCTGAGGTACCAGCCGATACTCATGTACGAGAGCTACCCCGAGTTGCCTCTGTGCGCCATGCGGCAGGACTCCGGATACGAGAACCGTGGGTTTTGGAGACTCGACACTGCCTCTACCAGGTTGATTGACCCAGTGTACAGGGACCTCATACATGATAACTCACTTCCGGAACGCAAGAACAGCTTCTTGCAGGTTGCGGCCCGCGTGTTGATCGTCGTAGACTCGGCCGTCAAGATGGCATGCACGAACCCGGATGCGGGATCCACCCGGCCCAGTACGGTGGGTTATGTGTGGGGCGACGGGCACGTCGGCGTGTACAGCATGCCCGAGTGGTTGGATGGCCTCAAGTCGTACCACGCTGACGAGTTCTTCGATCTCGCCAGCTACTTCGGCTACATAGGTGGCGTGTTCCAGCCAGAGGCACACGCCAACACGCTCATCGCTCTGCGCGACACGATGATCGGAGCCGGCTATGCGCCCAGAGGCTTTGTGCTAACGGAATTCGGAACACCACCTCCGGCCCCACAGACACAGACGGACCGCGCATACCATCTTCTGAAGGCCTACGCGGTGGTGCAAGCGGCAAGCGCAATCCCCGGGTGTCCCGTAGATGTGGCCGCGTGGTTCGTCTTCACGGCGCAGTACATGGGGCATGCGCCCGACCAGCACGTTAGTCCGGATCGGGACAGCAGCTGGGCCATAGTTGACAGCGCAGAAAGCGACTGGGAATCATGGGCGCCAGCGCGCGCGTATCAGCAGTGGGGCGAACTGTGTCAGGGGGCCAGCTTTGAAGGACGCATTCCTCCCTACAATAATCCCGCGGACACAATCTGGAACGTCTACGTCCTGCAGTTTCGGGACAGCCTTGACAAGCGCTTCTGGATTGCGTGGCAGCCGATGGCCGCCGGCTGGTGGCAGTGGGGACCGTCCACGTTGAGGGTGCCAGCGCGGGCAGACACGGCGCACACCTGTGGTGTGGACACTGGCCAGTCTCCGCAGCCCTCGATCGAGATGTCCGAGCCCACAGGCTGGTTTGCTAGGGAGTTCGACACCTTTCCGGTGATCATCAGAGAAGGGGAGAACTTCTCCAGACCGGACTTGATCGTAGATAGCGTAAAGCTGGTGCCGCCGCAGTTGGCTATCGGGCGGCCGGCAACGGCGCACGTCCACTTCCGCAATGCCGGCAACGCGGCGACCCCGATTGGTCCCGGCATCCCTGTCACTTGGGTCGTGCTGCGGCACAACGGCGACTCGGTAGCGCAGGCTGCGTATGAGCCTGAGCTGTATCCCAGCGACACGGGGTCCGTCTCGATCTGCCTGG
This sequence comes from uncultured bacterium, assembly GCA_964626085.1. Taxonomy (GTDB): domain Bacteria; phylum Hydrothermota; class Tepidihabitantia; order Tepidihabitantales; family Tepidihabitantaceae; genus UBA2258. Next base: position 642 of record CAZVCQ010000222.1, on the reverse strand, counting down.
ATTCGGTGCCGGCGGGTTGGCGCGGTTCTGCTCTGTTCGACGCGACCGCGAACTACAACCAGCAGTACGTCGAGCTAGGCGGGATGGACGACAATGATGGCTACAGCCGAAACCAGGTAGTGCGCGGGCCAGGCGGCATTGTGGACGTCATCGTATCGCCTTTGTGCAAGGCCGGCGCGCCGATACTGCCATTGCGGTTGGAGAGCCATTCCTGGGAGTCGGATTCGACCGGCGAGACACCGGCCGACAGCGCCCGGGTCCTCTTCGCCTGGTACGGGCAGGGCGACAGCGTGGTGCAGGCGACCGACACGACCGCGTGGTTCCCGTTCTGCACCGATACGGTGCTAGAGTACCCGCGCGGGTGCGGGGTCTATCGTGTCTATGCTCAATTCCGCGACAGCGGCGCCAATGACAGCCCGTTCTACGGCGACTCGACTGACTCAATTGTGGTATTCGACAGCGTGCCACCGGCGGGCAGCATCATCATCGAGGATGGTGGGGAGTTCGCGTCAAGCTCGACCCGCGCCCTGCGGCTGGCTGCTTCGGACTCGGCAGCAGGCGTGGCGATGATGCGGTTCATGAACCGGCCACGGGTCAATCTGGTCGAGAACGGCGGGTTCGACCCGGCCGGCGGGTCTTGGA
>CAZVCQ010000221.1:0-5625 GCA_964626085.1 uncultured bacterium | reverse complement strand
CACTATACACAACCCTTGCAGGAATGCAAGCTATTTATTGCTCTGATTAGTAAGTCACTCGACATGTTGTGACTCGTGGAGTAGAGCTCTTGGGTATGAGCAGAACTGCTCTTCGATAGTCGTCTTGCTTCAAGGACCGCGCCGGCAGGTCAGACCAGAGCAAGGTCACCAAGTGCAAGGAAGCGTTAGAGACACTACACTAGCTTCTGGCTTCCGCCATGCGCTCCTCTCCTACAGCCCCTTCCCGCCCCGCTACCATGTCTTTCCTTCTCGCTCTTGTTCCTTTCCTTGTGAGACGAGATTTCTGTTTGCCGAGGCTGCCCTTCGCTTGTATAATCCGGCATAGCTGTTCCGGACAGGCTGACACGCAATCCGGCGGCAAGGAGGAAGTAGGAGCCGATGGTCGGACTCGATCGGCTAAGGACGCCGTTGACACTCCGCCCCATTGCGTGACAATCGCGGAGTACGTGGACAGGATACCATAGGAGGAGGTGTGGATATCGACATCAGGCGAGACCAGGTATGGGTCCGGAGGCAGATGCTGGCCGTCAAACCGGACGACCGACCAAGGAGGCAAGTGATGAGGCGTCCTGATATTTCCGACTGCTCGCGGCGGGCGGGAAGGGAGCCGCCAATAAGGCGGTCCGCGATGGCAGTACTGATTCTGGTCACTTTGGCGAGCATCGGGCGAGCCGATTGGGTTACCAAGGTTGTCAGTGTAGGAACTAAGCCGCGTGCCGTCGCGGTCAATCCGGTGACCAACAAAATATACGTCGCCAACCTCGACAGCAAGAACGTAACCGTGATTGACGGCGCCACGTACATCCCCACTACGGTATCGGTAGGCAACAATCCTATCGCCGTGGCGGTGAATCCGGTGACGAACAGAATCTACGTCGCCAACAACGCCGACCAGAATGTGACTGTGATTGATGGGGCCACAAATGGTAAGACCACGGTACAGGCGGGCACCAATCCCCGCGCCCTCGGGGTGAACCCGGTGACAAACAAGATATACGTTGCCAACTATGGAAGCAACGACGTGACGGTGATTGTCGCGGATTCCGGCACGACCCACACGGTGAATGTCGGCAGCCAGCCTTGTGCAGTGGCGGTGAACACGGTCACAAACAGGATCTACGTTGCGGACTCTGGGAGCGCTACCGTCACGGTGATTGTGGCTGATTCCGGCAACACGACGTACCCGGTGAGTGTCGGCAGCCAGCCGCGTGCCTTGGCGGTAGACCCGGTGACGAACAAGGTCTACGTCGCCAACTATGGGAGCGCCACCGTGACGGTGATAGTCGCGGATTCCGGCACGACCCACACGGTGAATGTCGGCAGCCAGCCCCGTGCCTTGGCAGTGAACCCGGCGACAGACAAGATCTACGTTACCAACTACAACAGCGGAACCGTGACCGTTATTGACGGCTCGAGCTACGACACTGCTACGATAAACGCGAAGAGCAACCCTTTCGCCGTGGCGGTGAACCCGGTTACGAACAAGATCTACGTTGGCAACTACAACAGTGACAGCCTGACCGTGATATACGGAGCCACAAACAGCACGGCCACGGTGCCGGCCGGCACCTTTGTCTATGCCGTGGCGGTGAATCCGGTCACCAACAAGGTGTGCGTAACGAACTACACCACTCAGTACGTCAGGGTGATTGACGGGGCGACAAACCAGACGGCTGGTGTGACGGCCGGCACGAATCCCCGTTCTGCGGCGGTAAACCAGGTAACGAATAAGGCCTATGTAGCCAACAGGGGAAGCAACAATGTGACCGTAGTTGACGGCGAGACCAACGAAACCTCGACCGTCGCAGTCGGCACGGCACCGGTCAGCGTGGCCCTGAACCCGGTGACGGACAAGATCTACGTCGCCGACTCCGGCAGCGCAACCGCCACCGTGATCGATGGCGCGACAAGCGCGACCACGACCGTTGCGACGGGTACAGGCCCCATTGCCGTGGCAGTCAACCCGGTCACGAACAGAGCTTACGTGGCGAATTGTGTCAGCAACACGGTTACGGTTATCGATGGAGCAACAAATGCGACTGCGACGGTGGCGGCAGGCACCACACCTTGCGCCGTGGCGGTGAACCCGGTGACGAACAGATGCTACGTGACCAATGCAGCCAGCAACAACGTAACCGTAATTGACGGCGCCACCAATGGAACCACGACCGTGGCGGTGGGGACGAGTCCTCGCGCGGTATCCGTGAATCGATTGACCAATCTCATCTACGTGGCGAACTACGGCAGCCACAACGTCAGCGTGATTAACGGCGCTACCGACGCCGTAATCGCAACCGTGAACACGGGTACGGCTCCCTGCGCTGTGGCGGTGAACCATGTCACCAACAGAGTCTGCGTTGCCAACCGCGGCAGCAACAACGTCACCGTGATCGTGGCTGACTCCGGCAACGCGACACGTACGGTGACGGTCGGCAGCCGTCCGCGCTCCATTGCGGTGAATCCGGTAACCAACAAGGTCTACGTTGCCGACTCGGGCAGCGCCGATGTGACGATCATCGACGGTGCGACCAACTCGAAGATCGGCGTGGCGGCAGGCAGCCAACCCATTGCCGTGACAGTCAATCCGGTTACGAACAAGGTCTACTGCGCCAACCTGGGTGCCGGCAGCGTCACGGTGATAACCGAGGCGTCCGCGAATGACACGAAAGTCCGGGCCGCATTCGACCCGGCGACTGGCGTTTTGAGCGCGGTCGGTCGTCCGGTCCTGACCGGCAAAGGGGTCAACCGCTCGACCCCGAGCCGGACCAAGATGATGGGCGTGGCCAACCGGGTGAACACCGCGCAGAGGGCATGGGACTGGGCGACCGTCACTTCCGGGGCCGGGACCGATTCCATCATGTGGACCTATAACTGGGGCACGGATTCTCTGGTCTGGGGCGAGAACTTCGTCTGCGCCCAGCCGCTGGAATCCGACGCCGGAATCACCAACAACGAAGGCCTGGGCACGCCCTTTGCCGGCAACCAGGTGGTCTGGCCGATGTGCCGAGTCGCGCCCGACGCCGGCACCGACAGCATCCTGCGCCCGGTCGCATCGTTCCTCATGCCGAGCCTGCGGATTCCGCCCCTGGTAAGGATCCGGAACTATGGGGTATGGGATTTGGGTCAGTTCAGCATCGGGCTCACCGTGAGTCCGGGCGACTACTCGAGCACGAGGACGGTGGCGTCGCTGGCAGCGGGTGATACGTGCTCGGTCGAATTCGACTCCTTGACTCTCACAACCGGTGCATTCACCGCCAGGTGCTCGACGATGCTGGGCGGCGACCTGAACCCGGCCAACGACGCCCGGACCGCGTGTTTTCAGGGCTGCACTTTTGACGCCTTCCTTGACCTGACCGATGGCGGCCTGGTGCCGAGACCTGCAACCGGCAAATGGGCTCGCGGTGTACCGCAGAGTCCGTGGACCCGGCCGCCCATGGACTCAATTGTCTGGGGTGACCGGCTGAGCAGGTACTACGACAACAACACGAACGACACGCTGATCTCGCCTGCGTACAAGGCTGCGCAGGACAACCCGGCAATCGCGTTCCAACACAGCTATGACAGCGAGGCTTCCGTGGACGGCGGCAACTTCGCGTACTCGGCCAACGGCACGGACTGGGCAAGGCTGAGGCCTTGTGCCGGGTGGGACTACAACAGCTACGTTTCTGCCCTGGGAGATTCGGGCTGGTCCGGCGGGCCGTCGGGCTGGAACCAGTCGGTATTCACGATCCCGGTGAGCAACAACAGTTCGTTCTGGGTCCGTTGGCGCTTTGCCTCCAACGAGTCTGACGCTTCCTACGGCTGGCTCCTTGACGAAGTGGCCGGTATCGGTTGCGCTCCGGTCGGCGCCGGCGGTCCGCCGCGGCGCGACACGATTGTCGCCACGTTGAAAGTCTCGCCGAATCCGGTCTGCGGGAAGGGGCTGGTGAGCTACACGGTGCGGAAGGCCGGCAATGTCATCGTGAAGCTGTACGACATAAGCGGCGCGCTGGTTGAGCGGCTGGCGAGTTGCGTGGCCCGGACGGGACTGAACACTGTGAAGATGGATGCAGCCCGGCTGGCGCGCGGCGTCTACTTCGTGAAGGTCGAGAGCGAGAGCGACACCAAGACGACCAAGGTCATTGCCCAGTAGGGTGACGGAAAGGGCGAAGCTGCTTCGCCCGGCTACGATGGCGGGCGTCCGAAAGCTCACGGCAAAGCTCGCTCGAAAGCTCATCGCAAAGTACACTGCGAAGGAGCTTCAAGAGGTTCATTGAAGGCTTCGACAAACGCTTCGGTCAAAGCTCACAAGACTGCTCGCAGAATTGGTGCGCGCATCGCGCCGTTCATTGTTCACCGGAAAGTCCCGGCGAGCGTGTCGTCAACTGGGTTGTGGACTGCGTCGGCAAGTTCGTCGGTAACTGAATCGCGGACTGCGTCGCCAACTGCGTGCGTGATTGTACGTGGCGTTGTGCGACGCATCGTTCGTGAAGGTGTTCGAGACACTGTTCGAGAGAACGTCCCTGTCGTTGTTCGAGTCATCTTCCCGGCGAAAATTCCGGTGATTCAATGAGGTAGTGTGTCGGGCGCCGTGTCGGCGACTGCTACTCCCCAGGCAGTCTCTGGGCCGCCCACTCCACGGGAGAATTGTGGTTCCCGCCGTCCCCAACCACTACATGTAGATTGCTGGCAACCCGCGGCTCCGCCGCGCCAGTGATCTTCTGACTCGCAGTGCAACTCCTTCTACCGGTATTAGAGAATCCACATCCCCAAAATGCAACACGGCTCGTTCATTTGGACATGATTGGCCGCAGCGGCCCCTGCCTGATAGCGCTTCGTTCTACTAAGTCACTCATCATTCATCGCCTATCGCTCCACCGCTTCTTCTTGGTGGCCGTACCCCGGATAGCTGGGGGAGTGCTTGCCCCTTATGCGGCCTCTGTTCCGGCACCCGCAACAGCCGCCGCTATGGCACGCGGCACGGCGGCCGCTCATGCCCTCGCTCCGGCCCCATGACCGGCCCTCGCGCCGGCACCCGCTCATCGAGCCGCAACAGCACCTGTTCCCGGTGCCGCACCTGCACCCTGAGCAGCACCCGGCCCTCGCATCGCAGCAGCCGCCGCTCCTGCTGCCGCTACAGCTATCGCGCCGGCCCTTGCCCCAGCACCCGGACCGGCGCCTGCCCCTGCTGCTGCAACGGCGCTTGCTCCAGCCCCTGCAACAGGTCAACCAACAGCAGCCGTTCCTGTTCCTGCAACAGCACAACCTCCAGCCGCTGCTCCGGCTCGCTCGCCAGCGCTGCGCCCGCTCCCGTCATTCTGCATCGCCCCCTGTATGCTGTCTACTAACTTCTGTCCGCCGGCGCTCCGGCCGCGTCGCTTCCTTGACAACAACGCGGCCTGCGCTATCCTCGGCTCGTGGCAACCACCTGTGTTACCGTAACCGCGCTCCGGTCCCGACGGACCGAGATTCTGGATGTGGCCCGGAAGCACGGCGCCCGGAACGTACGCATCTTCGGTTCGGTGGCGCGCGGTGACGCCGGACCGGACAGCGACGTCGACATCCTGGTCGAACTGGAACCCGGGCGGAGCCTCCTCGACCACGCCGCCTTGATGCTCGACCTGA
>CAZVCQ010000220.1:0-5632 GCA_964626085.1 uncultured bacterium | reverse complement strand
GCGCTGGTGCGGACGCTATGCAACGGACAGATGCCGGCGGGCGCGAACACGGTCAAGTGGAACCTGCAGGACAACGCGGGCAGGTCGGTCGGCAACGGCCTGTACCTGTACGAGCTGAAAGCTGGCTCACAGGTCGCGCACCGCAAGGTCTCGGTTCTGAAGTAGCGTCCTGCGGCTTCGATAGTGCAATGGCGAGGGCCGTTCCGGGCCCTCGCCTGCCTGTATCCAAAGAGTCTGGTTTGACGTCTGGAGCCAGAGCAGGGCGGCTTCTCGTTTCCTGAGTCCTGGTCACTGCATCAAAGACTGGGACAACGGGTACTCGACAGGACAAGCTGCGATTGCCCATTCGGGGTCGAGAACAGGTGGGTGCGAGCCAACAGGCGGAAGGCCGTGTCCGGTTCGGCCTTGCCTCACTCAAATCACGTTTCGCTACTAGCCAACGTGTTGACCTGTCCGGGCGACGGTTCCGAACTAGCCCCGGCCGCCACGAAGTCGTGGCCGGACGATGTGAATGCGGCCACAGGTGATGCAGCGGTTTGCCGGCATCACTTCGGACAGACGCGGCCTCGAGCGACTACGACAGTACGGCCGCCGCCAGGGCAAACACCACGGCGATCGCTATCAGTAGCAGCAATCCCCTGCTGTTACGCATCTCGTTTTCTCCTCAGCACTGCCAGCCTGCGAGGCGAGCCCCCCGAGCGGTTGCTCGGCCCGGCAGTCGGTTTCTGCTTGCACTGAACTCAGAGGTTCTCTTGGGAGGACCGCCTTCCACCCATAGAAAGCGGACCTGAAGTGTGACATCCAACCAGACACGGCGCACGCTTCCTAACCGTGTCCGAGCCATTCAGACCGTTCGGCACTCCGGGTGCCTTTTGCACCTAGAGCGAGCCGAGCGTTACGAAACGCATGGCAATCCGGCCTGCGTACCGCTAGCTGAACGACTTCCTATGACCCGTCCTGCGACGGGTAACGGACTTGGGACTACGAGAGGGATGATGTCAGGGTGGTTGGACCACCCTCCCGACCCGAGAAAGTCTACCTCACCCCGGTCGGCATGTCAATGACCAGCCAGTGCCGGTGACCAACCCGTGCCGGCTTGGAGGCAAACCCTGGGTTCAGGAGACCATATGATCAAGAGGGGGTAGATTCCTCTCGTCGCAGCGGACCCGCCGCCGGCGGCACTTGCAGTGGTCCTTTGGCCTATCTGGGGATCCGGGAGCACCGATGGGTCGGATCGCGCCGGGGCAAGACGTTGCCCTTCGATTCGCGACATTGACTGTTCGAGGGATGGTTCTAGAATAGAACAATGAGCGGCAAGACATGTATGGCACTGGCTCTGGCGATGGCCATCATCGCCGGATGCAGGAGCACGTCTACCAAGACGACAGTCACATTCTGGCATGCCATGGGCGGCGAATCGCAGAAGACGCTGAAGACGATGGTTGACCGGTTCGAGAGTACGCACGCGGATGTCCACATCGAACTGGTCGGAATGGGCAACTACGACGCGCTGTCGCAGAAGCTGATGGGCGCGGTTGCGGCGAAGAACCCGCCCGTCATCGCGCAGATGTACGAGAACTGGACGACCCAACTCCATGCAGGCGGGGAACTGGTCTATCTGGATAGTTTTGTGCACGGCCAGGACGGCCTGAGCGCGGAGGACCTGGTTGATATCTACCCGGCCTTGCTCGAGAACAACTCGTGGGATGGCAAGCTGCTGACTTTGCCGTTCAACAAGAGCGTGCCGGTCTACTACTACAACGTGCCGATGTTCCAGAAGGCCGCGCTCGCGGAGTTCCCGAAGACGTGGACGGATTTCAGGGCCGCGGCCAACCGACTGACCGCACGCGACGCCGCCGGAAAAGTGGAAGTCTGGGGCGCGGCGGGCGGGACCGACATCTGGATATTCGGCTCCATGCTGCACCAGCGGGGCAGCCGTTTCCTCGAACAGGAGGACGGCAGGCCTCTGTTCAACGGCGAGGAAGGCGTCGAAGCGCTGCAGTTCCAGGTTGAGATGGTGCTCAAGGACAGGGTGCAGAACACCGACGTGGGCCGAACCCCGATGGACGACTTCCTGGTGGGCAAGATGGCGACCCTGACCGGCAGCTCGACCTGGCGCGCGCCGGTTGTGGACAAGGAGTCGTTCGCGGTCGGGATGGCGCCGGTACCGACATGGGGCATTCCGGCGGCGATCGTCTACGGCACGAACATCGGTATGTTCCGACGGGCGACTCCGGAACAGAAAGCTGCGGCGTGGAAGTTCATCAAGTGGTTCACGAACCCTGAGCAGCAGGTTGAATGGTCGCTCGGCACGTGGTACGTGCCGGTACACCGGCGCAGTCTTGAAGACCCCCGGATGGTTGAGCGCCTCGCGGAGACGCCGGAACTGAAGGCAGCCTATGCGCAGATGGACTACGCGGTCTTTGAGCCGCGCGGGCTGAAGTGGCTTGCCGGCCGCAAGGCACTCGTCGAGGAGCTCGAGCAGGCAATGCTGGGGGCCAAGACTGCGAAGCAGGCGCTGGATGACGCGGCGGCCCGCTACATGGGCAGGGCTCAATGACCAATCGCCCCCAAGCCCGAAGCTCGACTGACGATTGAAGCCCGAATGACCGAAGGCGGCAGGACCCGGCATTCGGTCATTGGACAGTCGAGCAATGGGACCTGACTGGTCGTTGGGGTCTGCGCGTTGGGTATTCCTGGCGCGCTGAGCCGTCAGTATTCGACTGAGTCGAGTAGGAGGCCGCGGGCGGGGGCGGTCTGGAAGGGCGGGAAGGGTCTGCCAGCCAGCGCGGCGCGGATGTCCTTCTGAGTGAGTCGGCCTGAGCCGCAGGCGACCAGCGCGCCCACAATCCGCCTGACCATCTTGTATAGAAATCGGTCGCCGCGCACCGTCACCGTTACTTCGTCGCCATCTGTTTCAACCAAGACCGATTCCACCGTGCAGAACCCGTCCGCGTCACGGGTCTGGCAGAACGGTTGAAAGTCCTTCCGTCCCACGAACAGCGCGGCCGCCTTGCGCATCTTCTCGACGTCCAGCTTGAACCAGAACTCCCAAACGTGTCGGCGCCGTAGAGGAGACCTGCTACGCACGATGCGGTAGGCGTAGGTCTTCCCTAGCGCGCCGTGCCGGGCGTGGAATCCCGGTGTCGCTTCTTCGATGGAAAGAACCAGGATGTCGTCGGGCAGGAAGTGGTTGAGCGCGAGTTTCAGTCGCTCGACGCCCAGCGGCGAGCAAGTGTGGAGGTTCGCGACGTAGGCCCGGGCCGAGACGCCGGCGTCGGTCCGACCACAGCCGTAGATGGTGACCTTCTGCTGGAGTACCTTGCCGGCCGCAGACTCGAGTTCGCCCTGAACGGTCGGATTTCGGGGTTGGTACTGCCAGCCCGCGTAGTTCGTGCCGTCAAACTCGATGGTCAGCTTCAGATTAGGCATTCACGCGGGACGGGACACGATCCGAAATCCCGGAAGGATTTCGGTCATGTCCCGGCGACGGTCATTGGAGTTCTGGGGACAGCCCGCTGCGAGGGCAGTCGCCTACCGGCGCTTCTCCAGGCACTTCATGCAGAGCTTGGCATGGGGCACGACTTCGAGCCGGGCCTTGGGTACTCGCCCGCCGCAGGATACGCAGATGCCATAGGTGCCATCGGTAATCCGCTTCAACGCGTCTTCAATCTGGCGCAGGGTATCGGTTTCAATGGTCTTGAAACGGGAGGCCATCTCGCGTCGGTAGTTCTCGGTGCCCTGGTCGGCGGAGTGGGTCCGGTGGGTGGAAAGGTCGCCGGTCACGTCCGGACAGGCGGCGTCCATCACTTCGTCGGTAACCCGGCCCTGTTTCAGCATTCGTTGCTTCTCGGCCAGTAGTGCCCGTTCGTACTTGTGCAGATCGCGTTTGTTCATTGCTCCCTCACTCTCTTGAGCGCCAATTCGGCCGGTTCCCGGTTGATCTTCGCGCTCTCCCGGATGTCGGGTTCGGCCAGCGGTTCTTCGGTCACGGCCACGGCCAGTGTCTCGCGCCGGATGTAATCTTCGAATGCCTTCACCGCCGCGGCCAGACGCGGCGATGCCTGACAGTGGAGCCGGATGCGGTCGGTGACTTCGAACCCGGCCGCCTTGCGCAGGTTCTGGACCTTGTGGACGAGTTCGCGGGCAAAGCCCTCGTCTTCCAGTTCCGCTGTCAGTTTCGTGCAGATGCACACCGCGTGTTCCGGGTCTGCCTCGACCGCGTAGTCGGCCGGGAACTGCGCGTCCTTGTCGCCGAACAGGAGGTCATGGACGTTCAGTTCTTCCCTTATGATGTCGGCGTGGCGCAGTAGGGCGTCCTTCTCGGCCGGCTCGTTCAGGCGGACGATTACCGCCTGCAGCGGCTGGCGGACCTTGAGGTTCGATTTCTCGCGCGCGGCCCGGCCCAGCGATACGACCGCACGGACGAGACCAACTTCTTTCTCCAGAGCGAGATCAATGAGCGACGTGTCGGGCTTCGGGTAAGCGCAGAGGTGGACAGATTCGGGGGCCGGGACACGATCCGAATCGTCGGACGATTCGGTCATCTCCCTCGTTGCCGGCTGGACGAGGTTCTGATACAGCTCTTCGGCGATGAATGGCATGAACGGCGCGAGTAGCTTCGTGAGCGTGACGAGACAGCCGTACAGGGTGCGGTATGCGGCTTGCTTGTCGGCGTCCGATGCCGACCCTTCGACTCCGCTCAGTGCAGGCTTCCAGAACCGCCGCCGGCTGCGGCGCACGTACCACACCGACAGGTCGTCGATGAACTCCTCGACCGCGCGTGGCGCCGCCGATGGGTCGAAATCGTCGAGCCGCTCGCGGGACAGCTTTACCAGTGAGTTGAGGCGTGAGAGAATCCAGCGGTCGAGCAGCGACGGCTCCCCGGGCTTGGACGCGAGCGACGCAGGGCTGACTCCATCGATGTTGGCATAGGTGACGAAGAAGCTGTACACGTTCCAGAGGGTCAGAAACTTCCGGCGGACCTCATCGCCGAGGGCGTAGCCGAAGTTCAGGTTCTGGACCGGGTTGTGGCGGCAGAAGACCCAGCGCATTACGTCCGCGCCCATCCTGTCGAAGGCCTCATCGGTGTCGATCGCGTTGCCCCAGGACTTGTGCATCTCGCGTCCGTCGGCCCCCTTCATCATCGCGTAGCCGAGAATGGTCTTGAACGGAGAGCGTTTCTCAAGCACGGTACTCATCGTCAGCATCGCGTAGAACCAGTTGCGGAACTGGCCGGGGAAGCTCTCGGTGATGAAGTCGAACGGGAACCACTCCTGCCAGTAGGGACGATTGCTGATGTAGTGAGTCGTCGAGAACGGCACGATGCCGGCGTCGAGCCAGGGGTTGCCGACGTCTTTGATGCGCGCTGCCGGCTTGCCGCACTTCCCGCACGTGACCCGGATTTCGTCCACCCAGGGACGGTGAGGAGTGTGCCCCTCGAACTGCTCCCAGCCGGACACGGCCTTCGACTCCAACTCATCACGCGAGCCGATGACATCGAACCAGCCGCACTCGCAGCGGAAGATGGGTAGGGCAAGTCCCCAGTAGCGCTTCTTCGAGATGCACCAGTCGGACATGTTACTGAGCCAGTCGAGTTCCCGCGCCAGGCCGAAGTCGGGGATCCAGCGCA
>CAZVCQ010000219.1:0-5640 GCA_964626085.1 uncultured bacterium | reverse complement strand
GAGACCGCGCTCGCGATGGCGCCGCAATCCGAGCAGCGTTTGAAGCTTCTCGATCAACTCGGCATTGCCGAGTTCACGCAGGCGGTGAGCGAACAGCGTGCGGGTCGCAGGGAACAAGCCGACCGCCACTTCGAGCAGGCGAAGGAGCACTACCGGAAGGTCATGGCAGTCGACAGTCGGCGCTCCACTGATGCAGCGGATGTCAAGGTCGGCGAGAAGATCGACCAGGTCTCGGCCCGCCTGAGCCTCGCCCAGGTAGAGTATGTGCAGGGCGATCACTCTCCGGCCGCGCTGCAGAAGGCGATCGAGCTTTGCCTGGACGCGGAGCGGCTGGTCACGGAATCGGGCCTGGTCGAGGAGGAGTTCACACGTATCCCGAGCAACCTGCTGATCTGCTATCTGAGGCTGTTCCTTGACCACGGCAGGACGGAGGCGTACGGTCAGGCGCGGCAGCTGGCCGAGGAGGTCTGCGCCAGGCCGGCGGTAGCGCGAGTCTTCCTCAAGCGATGGGTAGCGAACGGTGAAGACCCGGAGCTGACTCAACTCCTCGCGTCCCAGCGGGCCAAGGAACTTTCAGACTATCTGGAAGACGAGGCGCAGCGCGTCGTGCCGGCCCGGGTAGTCGCGGCGAGGTGATACCGGTGACACGACCAGCGATTCCTGACGCCCAGCCTCGCGGCCGATTGCTGACACCGGGGGCGGACCCCTGCTCCGGCTTCCGGGAACCCGCGCTTCGCTTGACAGTCGGGTTTTCTGCCCTAAAGTTCTCCGTGACCCGGGCCTTGGATGGCCTGAGTCGATGGCCAGCGTCGCCATCGTGTTCATCGAAATGGACCGATGCCGGCTGGCCCGTTGACAGCTTGACGGCTGCCAACTGCAATATCGGTCGAGGGAATCCGGCGGCCGCGGGGCTAGCTGCCAGCGTGGCCGGGTTCTACACAAATGGTGTGCTGTAAGGTTGCCGTGCGGCCGGCAATGGGAACGTCCCGGTGCGGGACGCGCCTGGGTCGGCTCTGCGGCGAGTGAGTAAGGGAGGCAGAATGAGTCTGTGGTGTGTTCAGAGCGGGCGTCACCGGCTGCGCAAGCTGGCCGGGGCGACGCTGTGCCTGTTGTTGGCTGCAGGAATCTTCGGATGCGGCCGGACCGCGCCGGAGAATCCCTGGGAGCCGACCAGTGATGATACGGCCGGCATCAAGGCGCTGGTTGAGGCGAACAAAGGCCTTTTCCGGACCGGGCTGGCGGAGCTGGCAATGACGATGTGCGACACTGCTCTGCCGGGTACGACCCGTACAATCCTGACGAAAGAACTCCAAGGCAACCCGTACAAGTCCAGGTTCCGTACGAACGAGCTTCAGCACGTACTCGACACGGCTGCGTCCGAGTTGAAGTACACGTTCATCGCCACCTTGGACACGGTGACCGACAGCATTAAGCACGACACAACGTGGGTCGACACTACTTACACGCAAGCGGTGGCTACCGTAACGTTAGCCGAGACGATTCCCGGGACGCTGCTCATGCACGCATGGGAGAAGACCAATTGGCGGAAGGACACGCCAATCGTCAAGTCGCCGACTGAGACTATCTGGATGCCGATCTACACGACCGCCATGGACTCGTGCGACACCATCATCGAGAAGCCGATTAGCGGCGCCTCAATCGAGGGGTGCGTACTGAAGAAGGTGGAAGGCGTGTGGCAGCTCTGGAAGATGGCCGGCGGTGGGCGATTCTACGCGCCCGGGCTGGAAGACGCCCCACAAATCGTGGTCTTCTCCCTGAAGAGCGCAAATGACCGCCTCGACAGCGTGTTCATGCGGCCCGACACCACACATTACGGGATCCAGCGGTTCTACTCGGTCGATAGCCAGTTGCTGACCTACGCGGTCGGCGATTGGGTGACGGTATCGACTCCATACACGAACCAAGGCAACGCGTACGATTACCTCCACTTCAACGGAAAGCGCTATGAGTTGAAAGATACCGTGAAGTTCGCCGCGGCAGACACCGGGATTCGCCGGCTGTCGCTCGAGCATATCCCCGTGACGGTGCTTTGGGAGATCGATGGGGACTACAACGCGACCGTCTGGGGCATCCCGATTCGGATACAGTAGAGGAGGCCAGACATGAAAAGCTTCAAACTTCACTCTTCATATTTAGCCCTGGCCGTGCTGGTCCTTGCCGGCATCGCACTCGCCGCGAATACCGGCACGGTCAACGGCCGGGTGACGGACAGGAAGACCGGGGAGGCGCTGATCGGTGCGAGCGTCGTCGTCGACGGAACCGAACTCGGCAACGCGACCGACCTGAACGGCCAGTACCAGATCATAAACATCCCGCCCGGCAAGTACTCTGTGACCTCTTCCTACACCGGCTACAATGACCAGCGGGTTACCGACGTACTGATCTTCCAGGATAACGTCGTCACGGTCGACTTCAAACTGGCAGCAACGGTCATCGACATCGGGAGGACGATTGAGGTGACCGCAGACGTGTGGCGTCCCGTCAACCGGACGGCGACGAACGTGGAACGGTTAATTACGAGCGAGGACTTCAGGCGGTTGCCGGTGACCAGTCTTGCCGAACTGGTCGGCCTGCAGGCGGGCGTGACGAATAGCCAGGGCGGTGGCTGGACCCACATCCGCGGCGGCCGGTACGACGACGTGTCGTACCTGGTCGACGGCGTCGCCGCGCAGGACGCGGTGTACGGCACCTTGTGGTCTTCGCCCAAGCCGACGACCGACGCTTTGCAGTCGGTCGTAGTCATCACCGGCGGCTTCGACGCCGAATATGGTTCCGCCATGTCCGGCATTATCAAAGCCGTGACCAAGGAAGGGGGTTCAAGCACGACCGGACGCGTCGGCTATTCGACCGACGACTGGCTCCCGGCGAGCACCGGGTACAACTACGGCTACAATCGTCTGACGTTCTCGCTGGGCGGCCCGACGCCGATCTGGAACCGCCTACGCTACTTCCTTTCGACCGAGTATTACAGGACCGACGACGACCGCCTGTGCCGGTACAAGGTCAGCGCGCCCCGCGGTGAGTACGCCATCGAGGGCAAGTTGACCCTGCAGATGCCGCAGAAGTTCTTCCTGACCAGGGAGGGGCTGAAGTTCACCCTTGACGGCTACCATTCCAACTATCAGTGGCAGACCTGGAGCAATGACTACAAGTACTACCTGACCGGGCTCTATGCGAACCGCGTCCGGTCGTACAAGGCGAATTTCACCATCAACCACCTGCTTTCGCCGACAACAGTCTACGAGGCGAAAATCGGCACGTTCTCGACGTCGCTCATGCGGACCGTCCGCAACTTCTACGCCGAGGCGGCCGACACGACCGGGTTCTGGGGCGCGCTCCGCAATTACGGCATCTGGGACCGTTATATCTTCCGCGCCGAGGATTGGGTGTTCGAGAACTCGGAGGGTCTGTCCAAGCGCGACGCCGTGTTGCAGCTCTACCGGTCGTACTGGCTTTCACCAAGCGGGGATACGGTCTACGCGCACCAGGGCAAGAAGAACTTCGCCTCCATTTACCAGTTGACCGACAACCCATGGGGCGTGGCCGGGCTGTTCTACACCGAAGGCGACAATCGAACGTGGCACTACCGTGCCACCGACCAGGTGCTGGGCAAACTCGACCTGACCCACACCGTATCGAAGATCCACGAGATCAAGACCGGTATTGATGTGACCAGCTATTCGCTCTCGATCTACGAGAACTCGCTGCCCTGGGACATGAATCCGTTCTGGGACGCCTACAACTACAAGCCGCTGGTAGTGGCGGGGTACCTGCAGGACCGCGCCGACTTCGAGGACCTGGTGGTCCGGGCCGGAATCCGGCTTGACTACCTCGAATCGGGGGCGAACGTGCGGGCATTCCCGGAAAGCCTGGGATCGCAGCCAAAGGTCGCCGATTCGCTGCTGAAGGTGCCGGCCAAGCTCCGGTTGGCGCCGCGCCTCGGTCTCTCCTACCCGATCACCGAGCGAATCAAGTTCCGCTTCAGCTACGGTCACTTCTACAAGAATCCTTCGTTCTCCGACCTGTACTCCTACGCCGACCGGACCGCAGCCGAACTGAGGAGCCGCGGCAACGTCATCGTCGGTAACGCCGACATGGGCGCGGAGAAGACCATCGCCTACGAGATTGGATTCGACTCGCAGCTATCCGACTTCTTCCAGTTCGATGTAACCGCGTTCTACAAGGACGTATTTGACCTGTCCGGCGTTCGCACCGTCCACGCTCTGCCCCAGCCGTACACGATGTACTACAACGTGGAGTATGCGCGGATTCAGGGGTTCGAAGCAACCGTGAGCAAGGCGCTCAACCAGTACTGGTCAAGCCGCCTCGGCTACACATTCCAGATAGCGAAGGGCACGGCCTCGACCGCCTCGGACCAGTACCAGCGCGAGACGCCGCGGCAGCTCGACTACTTCCTCGACCAGGACGTGCGCCACTCGTTCCACGGCGACCTGGTCTTCTCGTTCCCGTCCGACTTCACCTTCGTGCCGATGCGGGATTTCGAGGTATCGGGAGTGTTCAACTACAGCACGGGTACGCCCTACACGCCGGAAGACCAGAAGGGCAACGAGATCGGTCTGGAGAACTCGGCGCGGCTGCCGAACAGCTACACGCTTGACGGCCGCATCAGCAGGGACTTCACGTTCGCCGGCATGTCGCTCTCTCTCACCTGCGACGTCACGAACGTGCTGAACACCGAGGTGATCACGAACGTATTCGCCGCCACCGGCAAGCCCGACTACACCGGCCGCGTGATTACCCCCTACGAGTTCAGCGCCACCGGGTTCCTTTTCGGCGACTACTACTATCACCCCGCGCGCGACTACGACCACGACGGCTTCATCACCCGCAGCGAGCAGTACGAATCGTACCTACGGGCCTACACCGATGACAACACACCGCCGACCTACTACGGGCCGCCGCGCAAAATCAAGCTCGGCCTGAGCCTTTCGTTCTAAAGGAGCAACCATGAAATCACGTTTTAACAACCGCAAGTGGCAGACCGCCGGGCTGCTCCTCGTGCTCTTGACGATGGGGGCCAGCCTGGCTTGGGCGCGCAGCGCCACGACGCCGCCCCCGGGTCAGCGTAAGTACGACTTGCAGTGGCTGAACATCAACCTGTGGCTTTGCCCGTTCCACAATGACGGGAAGTACGGCTACGACCCGACCACCGGCAGTGGTGCGGCTGGCGGCTCCTGGCCGCAGCCGTACAAGAACTGCTACATCTTCGGCGCCGGTCTCTGGTTCGGCTCAATCAGGGCAGACACCGCCGACCCGACCAAGGAAAAGGAAGACACGCTCGTTACCTTCGGCTACAACCCGAACTCCGGCGGCTCCGAAATGGCGCCGGTCACGGTCGAGAACTTCGCCGAGGGTACGGGCAGCCCGGACGACCGCATCTTCCTGTACCCGAACGACTGGCCACCCGAGCCT
Source organism: uncultured bacterium (assembly GCA_964626085.1). Lineage (GTDB taxonomy): Bacteria > Hydrothermota > Tepidihabitantia > Tepidihabitantales > Tepidihabitantaceae > UBA2258. Next base: position 186 of record CAZVCQ010000219.1, on the reverse strand, counting down.
CGAAGCCGCTGGGCGACCGGCGACGCACAGCTGGACTCCACGCTCATCCCCTACGAGAACTTCTCCCTGATGGATATGTGGTGCGCCTACTCCGACGCCCTGTCGGAGAACCACATTGCGCCGGGCAAGCCCCAGAACATCAACGTCTACCAGACCGTCTACGCCTGGAACTACCCGTCGAACCAG
>CAZVCQ010000218.1:0-5655 GCA_964626085.1 uncultured bacterium | reverse complement strand
CGATCGAGCGGGCCGTGAAGCTCGGGGCCAAGGCAATCGTGGTCGGCGGCATCGAGGACGCGACCCTGCGTTCGTTCCTCGGGTACGACATTGGCGTGGCGATTACCGGCTCGGAGAAGAAGGGCCTGACCGTGGTGGCGACCGAAGGGTTCGGCGAGATGCGGATGGCGCAGCGGACGTTCGAGCTGCTGCAGTCGCTGGCGGGCAAGATGGCATCGGTCAACGGTGCGACCCAGATAAGGGCAGGCGTAATCCGGCCCGAGGTGATCGTGCCGGCTGATACCGACCTCGGTGAACTCAAGCAAAGCACGGCCGAGGGCGGGTTGGCACTCGGGATGCCGGTGCGCATCATTCGACAGCCGAACTTCGGCAAGATCGGCACGGTTACGAACCTGCCGGTCGAGCTCCAGACAATCGAAACCGAAGCCAAGGCGCGGGTGCTCGAGGTCGAGATGGAAGACGGCACGAAGGTCCTGCTCCCTCGGGCCAATGTCGAGATAATCGAGAGCTAGCGCTTGCGCGTTCCAGTAGCCGTTGCCCTGGCCGCGGCCATGGCCCTGGCCGGGCCGACCGGATTCTCCTCCCTCAAGATCCTGCCGGGCGTCCGTGAAGCCGGCATGGCCGGCACCGGCGCGGCATCGGCATTCGGACCGCAGGCGATTGCCATCAACCCGGCCGCCGGCGCCGGGACGAGCGGATTCTCCGCGGTTGCGTCCTACGCCAAGTGGCTACTCGACACTCACCACCAGTCGTTGTTCGTGGGTCGGAACTTCTCGGCGCTGTGTGTTGGGTTCGGAGTCTCCAGTTTCTCGGCCGGCCAGTTCGAATACCGTATCAAGCCGACCGAGGACCCGATCGGCACCTTCACGCCGACCGACTTCACCGCCTACCTGAACCTGGCGCGACCTATCGGCAACATGGTTCAGGTCGGCCTGACCGGACGCTACTACTACACGCGCGTTTACGACAACGACGCCGAGGGCCTCGGCGTGGATGGCGGGGTCAGGGTGATGCCGATTGACGGGCTGACGCTTGGTGCCTCGATTGTCGACTTCGGCAAGACGATGTACTTCGTGCGCGAGGTATTCTGGCTGCCGACCCGATGCCGGCTGGGTGCAAGCTACGACTTCGCCCCGTTCGAGCACGGGCGCCTGACCTTCGCCGCGGACGGCTCATACTTCCTCTACAGCAAGCTGACCGGGGCAGTGGCCGGGTTCGAGTTCGGATGGCACGATGTCGTGGCGCTGCGGGCCGGGTACGACTTCCTGTCCGAGGCGAACCACCTGAACTTCGGGCTGGGCCTGCGGGCCGGCCCGGTTCGGTTCGACTATTCATTCGCGGCGATGAACCTCGACCTGGGCGGCGCGCATCGCGTCTCGGTCGGGTTCGGCCTCTGACCGACAGTGATGAAGGGAGCAAGGGAAGAAGGGATCAAGGGATCGGGCGTCCGCCACGCCGACCTTTGTCTCTCCATCCCTCTATCCCTCTATCCCTCTATCTCTTTCTGATGGCTGAAGGCTGGCTCGACTTCGAACAACCGCTGGCTGACCTCGTCACTCGCATGGAGGAACTGGCGGCAATCGGCGCGAAGGATGAGGTCAAGCGACTTCAGGAGCAGATCGAGAAGCAGAAGGCGAAGCTCTATTCCGACCTGACACCATGGCAGCGGGTCCTGCTCGCGCGCCATCCGCGGCGTCCCTACCCACTTGACTACATCGAGCGTATCGTCACCGACTTCACTGAGCTGCATGGCGACCGGGCATTCGCCGACGACCCGGCGCTCGTCGCCGGGATCGGCCGGATTGATGGCATTGGGTTCGCCATCGTTGGGCAGCAGAAGGGGCGTGATACTAAAGAGAAGCTCTACCGGAACTTCGGGATGCCGCATCCCGAAGGGTATCGCAAGGCGTTGCGGGTGATGGAGCTGGCGGCGCGGTTCGGCCTGCCGATCCTGTCGCTCGTCGATACGCCGGGTGCGTACCCGGGAGTGGGGGCGGAGGAACGCGGACAGGGCGAAGCGATTGCGCGGAACCTGCGCGACATGGCCATGCTCGACGTGCCGATTGTGGCAGTGGTCACAGGCGAGGGCGGGTCGGGCGGCGCGCTGGCCATTGCCGTCGGCAATCGCGTACTGATGCAGGAGAACGCGGTCTATTCGGTCATCACGCCCGAGGGCTGCGCTTCCATTTTGTGGCACGACGGGTCCCGTGGTGAGGAGTCAGCCAAGGCGATGCGCATGACCGCACGCGAACTCAGGGAATTCGGAATCATAGACGAGGTCGTGCCGGAGCCCCTTGGCGGGGCTCACCAGGACTGGGATGAAGCGGCGCGCCTGCTCAAAGACGCGGTCATGGTCAGCTACCATGCACTCGCCGGGCAGTCCGGGTCGGAATTGGTCGCAGGGCGCGTGGCCCGGTTCGACGCAATCGGCGTCTACGCATGAGCAGTATCATCCACAGATTACGCAGATGTCGCAGATTCCCTCCGGCCTAAACCCCTGCACTGCATGACAGGGGCCGCTGAGGCCAACCCCCGCTTCCCAGAAACCTTCCACTCCGGCTACGTCGCCATCATCGGGCTGCCGAATGTCGGCAAGTCCACGTTACTGAACCGGCTGACGGGCGCGCACCTCGCGGCGGTTGCTCCCAGGCCCCAGACTACCAGGCACCGGATCCTGGGTATTCTGAACGGGCCCGGATTCCAGGCGGTCTTCCTTGATACACCAGGCCTGCTTGACCCGAAGTACGCGCTCCAGCAGCAGATGAAGCGCGAGATAGACCTTGCGCTCAAAGACGCCGACCTCGTGATGCTCGTGCTCGACGCGGCCCGGGCCGGCGAGGAGACCGATTCCCTCGTGCGGCGGTTGGCCGGCCGCAAAGTGCTGGCGGTGTTGAACAAGGTAGACCTGGTCAGAGAGAAGAAGGACCTCCTGCCGGCGGTGGAGCGGCTGGTCAAAGCCGGGTTCCCAGACGTGTTCATGGTATCGGCGCTCAAAGGCGGCGGGGTTGAAGACCTCAAAGCTGCGATTGCGGCGCGGCTGCCTGAGGGGCAGCCTTTCTACCCGCTGGATGCGATTGCCGACCGGCCGGAGAAGTTCTTCGCCGCCGAGTTCGTCCGCGAAGCTGTGTTCAACCTCTACGGTGAGGAGATACCCTACTCGACTGCGGTCGTCGTTGACGAGTTCAAGGAGCGGCCCGACCGCAAGGATTACATCCTCGCCACCATCTACGTCGAGCGGGAGTCGCAGAAGGCGATCATCATCGGCAGCGGCGGCATGGCCCTGAAGCGGGTCGGGTCACAGGCGAGGCGAGAGATAGAAGCGTTCACCGGCCGCCCGGTCTTTCTTGAACTCAGGGTCAAGCTCGCCGAGGCCTGGCGCAAGGACGACCGGTTTATCCGCGAGAACATCTACGGCCGCGAATAGTCCGACCCCGAATCCGCATCGGACCACGGATTGCACCGAGACACCGAGCGTAGCGGCCGAACTCGCTGGCCAACCGTCATGCGACAATCGGCAGTCAAAGTCGAAGTCTGCAACGATGATGGGAAACCCGGGGACGTTACCCGTACTAGTGCAGTCCGAAGCCGGTCGAGGATTCGCGGCGGGTTGACATCCACGCCGTGTTCCGCTACAACTTGCTGATGATGACGCCCGCGCAGTCCGACAATTCGCTCATCGCGTGCTGCGGCCTGTACTGCGGTGCGTGCAGTTTCCAGGTCGCGTTCGAGGAGAACGACCGGAAGCACCTCATCCGGATGCCGACGAAGTACGACAAGTACAAGGATGCGCCGATGGAACGGTGCGACGGGTGCCGGGCCGGTGGATGCGGCCACGGGTTCACGGACTGCGCCGCGGCCCGCGGAGTAGAGCACTGCGGCCGCTGCGACAGCTTCCCTTGCTCGCGGTTGCAGGACTTCACGCGCGACGGCATCCCGCACCACTCGGGGGTGGTTGCTAACCTGGAACGCATACGCCGGGTCGGCGAGCGGAAGTGGCTGGAGGAACAGACGGCGGCTTGGCGCTGCCTCTGCGGCGCGCGACTATCCTGGTATCACCAGACCTGTGACCGATGCGGCCGGCCGGCAGTCGACCCGAAGTCCAACCGGGATCACCGGCCGGGCGGTAGCGTAGGCCGCGAGCGGGAGAATTCCCCCACAGGGAATCGGACACACAGCAGGTAGGATGCTTGTACACCCGATGTGCCCACGGTGCCGCGAGGTCGAATTGACGCCGGTGCAGGCCGGCGCGACGACCCTCGACCGCTGCGGTCGGTGCCGAGGTCTGTGGTTCGACGCCAAAGGCGATGAGTTGGGGGAAATCCTGAGGCTGGCTTGGGAACGCGTGCCCGAGGCCCTGAAACAGACCGGCCCCGCCAACGACCCAGGCCGAGCTACGCCGGCCGGACAACCCAAGCCGGTCCCTTTGTTGTGTCCGCGTTGTGCCAGCGACATGACAAGCTACTGGTATGGGGGAGAGGCAGAGAGGACATTCCTGGTCGACGCCTGCCCGCTCGGACATGGGGTCTGGCTGGACTCCGGCGAACTGGAGAAGGCGTTCCAGGTGCTGGACACGTTCTCCAGGACCCGAGCCGAAATGGAACGCTCCGGCAAGGTTGACGACGCCCTGGCCCGGGCCGAGTCAGGAGAGTGGGGCCCGAAGAGCGTGTTCGAACACCCGTTTTGGGAGCACCTGGCCACGATGCTGAACATGAAGGTGCAGCCCTGACAATCGCCCGCGCAAGGGCAACGGCTTGCGGCTAGGACAGGAGTCCGGGTTCGGCTACTACGACTTGTAGACGGAGGCCGTGCGTTCCGCCCTCTTGTTCTACATCATTAAGCTACAATCTGAAATCCGGAATGGGGTCGCTGGTAGCTCGCGCCCGCAGGGCGCGACGGACTCCTCGTTCCTGACTGCTATCTGCTAGCTGACTAACTTCGCCGTCCGACGGCTGCCGCGGCTGACGGCAGGAGAGATGCCGCGTGCCGATTCTGGCTCTACGCGGCGGCGTTTGCGGCCTGCGTGCTGAACGAGGAGACCGGGCTGCCGCTGACGCTCGTCTGGGCGGTTTGGGAAGCGCACAAGCTCAAGCCCAAGCAGTTGGTCGTCGGCGTTGGCCTGCAGGTCGGCTTCTGGCTGGTTGTGCGGGGTCTCCTGGTACTTCAGGAACAACCCCGGCGAGACAACTGTCCTCCACCTGTTCCGCAACGCCCAGGTACTCGCCGTGCCGGGCATCTGGTTCCTCTTCCGGCCCATCGTGGACTGGCTCGTCCTGCCGATGGGCTTCAACGTGCTCTACGTCCTCGGCTTCATTGCGTCCCTCTTCGCGCTCAGACGGGCACCGCAGTTCCTGAAGGACGCCCACTGGGTCGTACTTCCGGTCTTCGTGCTCACGTGGCTGTTCGGGAATGTGGACGAGATGCGGGTCTACTACGAACTCCTGCCGCTAGTCGCACTCGTCCTGTTCGGAGGTCTGTATCGGCTGATGGGCTATGCGGCAGTCCACGGACCCGCGGAGCCGGACCAGGCGTAACTCGAACCGCCGCGCGCGGGAACCCTCCTCGTTACTCCTCAAGAAGCTCGGCAAGCTGGTTGCGAGGTTGTCTGCAGAGTTATTCGGGAGGGAACCTGGACGGGAGTGTGGGCTGCAGCTCGGC
>CAZVCQ010000217.1:0-5681 GCA_964626085.1 uncultured bacterium | reverse complement strand
CACTATACACAACCCTTGCAGGAATGCAAGCTATTTATTGCTCTGATTAGTATCTGGCTTGGGATGGACCACGGCGGGCACAACGAGAGCGAGCAGGCCCGGCTCGACCTCAGGATGCTCTCCGCCATCCACGACCAGGGTTGCGCGGGCGGCGTCGTCTTTGCCTGGCTCGACGAGTGGTTCAAGCGTAACTGGCTGGTTGACGAGTTCGCGGTTCCAGCTGACCGGATGCGGCTCTGGCATAACGTCCAGAATCCCGAGCAGTGCTTCGGGCTCGTCAAGTTCGGCCGCGAGCTTGTGGTCGTTGACGGCGAGACCGGTGACTGGTCGGCACGGCCGCTCGCGCGCGGCAGCGGGGACATCCGCAGCCTCTGGCTGGCTGCGGACGAAGAGTATCTCTATGTCCGACTCGACTTGGCGCGTCCTCCGGACTGGGCAAAGCAGCGTGTGGGGCTCGCCATCGACACCTACGACCCGCGCCTCGGGAACCGACGGCTCGGCCCGCTTGGCCTCGACTGCGCCAACGGCGCCGAGTTCCTTGTGCTGCTCGACGACACCGGCGATGCCCAGGTCCTTGTCGATAGCTTCTACTCGGCATTGCTCGACCCCAGGCAGCCGGAGCGGCCGCGGCTACGGATGGTCGCGAACAGCGACGGCGTGTTCGTTCCCGAGCGCCTCATTACCAACTACCCGAGGACGACGACCAGCGGGGAGAGCGTACCGGTCTACGTCACCGAGTACGGCCGGCTTCGGTACGGCCGCTCAGCGGACAACACCCTGGCTGACTGGTACGCAAAGGACGGCGTCATCGAGATGCGGCTGCCCTGGGCGCTGCTCAACGTTTCCGACCCGTCCTCGTTCCAGGTGCTGCAGTACGATACGCTGGCGCGCAGCCTCGGTTCGGTCACGACCCCGGGCTTCGCGTTTTCCGCCTTTGTTGCCGATGACGACAGGCAGGGGCCGGACGGGCTGGTTGCCGCGCTGCCCGCTCCCAAGAGAGGCGTGCTGCAGTTCACCCGTCGCTGGCGCTGGCCGGGCTGGGAGCAACCGAAGTGCACCGAACGTCTCAAACAGAGCTACGGGCTGATTGCTGCAGGCCTGCCCGAAGTACTGGCCGATTCCGCTGCCCGCGTCGCCACCCTGGCGCGCCTCGCGCGCAGGCAGCCACAGAATATAGCCGCCCGAATTGCCCCATTCCCGTGGGACCGCCCGAGCGCTGTTTCGATTGCCTTTGACGACGGCTCGCACGACCAGTTCGACCGCGCCGCCCCGCTCCTGAACCGCTACGGGTTCAAGGCCGACTTCGGCCTGGTCGCTACCTGGACCGGCGCCGAGCCGGGCTGGCACGCGGAGCCGGACGGCACGTCATTTCTCCGTATCGGTGTTCCCGAGGCGAAGCAACTGATTGCGCAGGGCCACCGGGTGGCATCGCACGGCATGTCCCACGACCTTCCGGAGACCAGGCCCGACCAGCTGGCCGAGGACGTAAACGCAGCCAAATCCCTGCTCGAGCAGAAACTCGGGGTCTCGGTGAACGTGTTCCACTACCCCTACAGCGCAGTTCGGGCAGAGGTCGTCGAAGCGGTGCGCCGAGCCGGGTTCTGGTTTGCGAGGACTGCTGGCGAGCGCTACAACGCCCCGGCCGGCTTCGACCGCTACCGGCTCAACAGCTTTGCGATGTACAGCGAGACGTTCCCCAGCCTGGGCGAGTTCAAGCACATGGTCAGCGGCGGCCACGGCCGGTGGACAATCCTCCTCTACCACCATGTGCTTGACCCGGACTCGCGGGAGATGCAGACGATGGCAAGGCACAACGTCGAGCATACCTACTCGGTCACACCCTTGACGTTCGGGCGACAGGTCCGGCTCGCGCGCAACACCGGTGCCTGGGTCGCGCCGCTCGAAGACGTCGGACGCTACCTGCTGCAATACCGGCAGGCGAAGCTCAACCTGCGCCAGACCGAGCGCTCAGCGGTTTTCGGAATCGAGGGAGCCCGTGCCGGTCAACTCCCGCCCGTGCCCATGACCGTCGTTCTCGACGTCCCGTGGCCATGGGTAACGGTCTCCGGCTCGGATGCCGACGGCATCTACTCGCCCTACGACGGCAGCCTTGCGGTTCCGGTCCTGCCCGGCGATGAAGTGACCATCAGTCGATTGGCCCAGCCCGGCGCCGACTAGCGCGCTGGCTGTCTTCCGCGGCGACTACCTCATCTAGACCGAGCCGAGCCGAAACAGCGCCTCGCCCCCCGCGGGGCGCTTCGTTCTTCGGAACGGTCGGGCGGCTGGCGGGAGCTGGCTTCGGCAGGGATCCCACAACGCTGTAGTATCGGCCCGAGACGGCTTTTCGGAGCATCTGTCTGCGGCGCGGGACGGTCTGTACGTAAGTTTCCCCATTCATTGACAAGTGGGGAGAGTTTGGGACAAGGCAACGATCGACGACATAGGCTTGTCACTCTGTGGCGGGACATGCCTCACGGGTGAAGATGCGCGTCGGCCGTGCTTGAACGGAGCGCGCCAAGCGATTGGGAGTTGACAAGTTGGGCCGTGGTGATGTAGAATGATGTGTGAAAGTGCATGCAATTGTTGACAGGTACGCGACGTTCAGCGTATCCCGTTGTCATAAGTATCGTAGATACTGATGTTGTATGAGCAGTATTGATGCGCGCGAGTCGTTCCGAAGGCGGGGCTGGGTGATGAGCACGGCGCAGGCGGGGGCCGCGGGCATAGGTCGCGGCAAGCTCGCGGGTCTGGTCAAGACCGGTCTCGTAGAGCGAGTGGTGCGCGGGCTGTATCGCTGGCATGATGCGAACGTGTCCGAGCATCATAGTCTGGCGCTTGTCGCACGGAACGTGCGGGGCGGAGTCGTCTGTCTGCTGTCTGCGCTGCAGTTCCACAATCTGACTACGCAACTGCCGCACGAGGTCTGGCTGGCGATAGACCGCGAGCGGGGCGGGCCACCGCGTCGTCGGGTGGTGCCGATGAGGCTGTTCCGGTTTTCAGGCGCGTGTTTCTCGTCGGGCATCGAGCGCTACCGAATTGAGGGCGTGACCGTAAGGGTCTACTCGGTTGCCAAGACCGTGGCCGACTGCTTCAAGCATCGCAGCAAGGTCGGCCTCGATGTGGCGATGGAGGCGCTGCGCGAGGGTTGGCGCGGGCGGCGGTTCACGATGGACGAGCTGTGGCACCAGGCCGAGGTGTGCCGGGTAACGCGGGTAATCCGGCCGTACCTGGAGATGGAGACCTTCTGAAGCGGCCCGTCACCGACATGGCGGCGTCAGTCCGCGCCCGCCTGCTGGCGATGGCGGCGCCCAAGACCGACGAGTTCCAGGACCTGCTATCGCGCTACGTCCGCGAGCGCTTGCTGTACCGGCTCTCGAAGTCGGAGTGGCGCGAACGGTTCGTTCTGAAAGGAGCGGTGCTGTTTGCCGTCTGGTCCAAAGTTCCGCATCGGTCAACGAAGGACGTTGACCTGCTCGGCTTGATGCGGCCGGACGCGGAGCAACTTGCGGCGGCGTTTCGCAGCGTGTGCGAGCAGGAAGTCGAGCCCGACGGGCTGGTCTTTCACCCCGGCTCGGTACGTGCGCGGCAGATTCGCGAGCAGCGCCCGTATCAGGGCATCCGCGTGACCATGCTGGCTACACTGAAACGGACCCGGATTTCGCTCCAAGTTGACATCGGCACCGGTGACAGCGTTGTGCCGCCGGCGGAGGAGATACGCTACCCGTCGCTCCTTGATATGCCGGCCCCGCGACTGAAGGCGTACTCGCGGTACACCGTCGTGGCCGAGAAGTTCTCGGCAATGGTCGAGTTGGGGATGGCGAACAGCCGGGTGCGCGACTACTACGATATCTGGGCGCTGGCGCGCGACTTCGAGTTTGACGGAGACGTGCTGCGCTCGGCGATTGATGCCACGTTCAGCCGGCGCGCGGTCGAGACCCCAGCCGCGAGTCCGGTCGGGCTTTCCGACTCCTACGTGGCCGACGCTCAGCGTTTCTGGCCGGCGTTCCTCAAGCGGAGTGTGCCGACGGAGTCAGGTGCAACGCTGAGCAAAGTGGTCGCAGGAATCCGGGTGTTCCTTGAGCCGGTGCTTTCCGGTCAGGCCAAAGGCCAAGTATGGCGGCCGGGCAAGGGCTGGCGAATGCGGGCGACAACCAACGGCTGACAGACCAGCAGTCGATACGCCGATGGTCAGGACAGGGCCAAGCCAAACACCTGCTCGGAGATTGGGGCCAGCACTTCCGGCCTGCAGCCGGAGCGTGATAGATGACGGCTAGCGGTTCGCCACAGACAGCCATCGGCGTGCGGGAACTGACTTCGGCGCGGAACCCACAACGCTGTAGTATTGGGCCGAGACAGCTTCTCGGCCTATCTGCTTGCAGCGTGTGGCTTTAGGCTTGAGGCTGGGAAGTGACACCCCGCCTGGGATACCCCCACCAAACAGTCTGAGGTATAGGTTGAGGTATAGTCCGGAGCATCGTCTCGGGGAGTCCCTCGTCCTTCGTCCTGCAGGCAGTCTCGGACGTAGTCTGCTGGGGAATCCAGACCGCCATTCGCCGGGGAATCCTATGAGCTACGTACATCGTTACTTCGTCCATCGTTCACCGCGTTGCAGGCCACGCAACTCGCCGGGTCATCTGTCACGCAACCGGTCAGATAGCTCAGTCCGTTGCTTCCGCCGCAGTTCTGCCCGCTGGCTAGGAAGCAGCTGAATACTCGGTTCGGCACGTAGTAGATGGCGTGTTTCTGCCAATCGCATCCCGAATCAGGTCGGATGCCTCTTTCCCGTGGGGGGAGCGGCCCGGAGACTGCCTGGGGAGTAGTAGTCGCCGACACTGCGTCCGATACACTAACTCATTGAATCACTGGAACTTTTGCCGGGAAAATGACTCGAGCAACGACGCGAACGATTTGTCGGACAATTCCTCGAACAACCCCGCAAACAATGCGTCGTACAACGCCGCGAACAGTTCTTCACACAGTCCGCGACGTAGTTCGCTATTCAGTCACCGACGCACTTGCCGACGTAGTTCACGACACAGTGAGCGATACTTTGGCCGGTACTTTCCGGCGAACAATGACGGTTACTTAGAAGGACACAATCGCGCCCTCAGCGCGAGGTCAGACCCGTTCCCAGTCGGCGCGGTCTATGCCCGCCCGACGGAGAATTCGTGCCAGCAGGTCACGGCCGATGTCCGACTGGTGAGGGTTGGGAAGAACCACGGTGACGTCTCCGCGGTACATGAACTGGTGTTTGCCACCGGAGTAGGGACCGGCGAACCCGAGCCGTTTGAGGTTGCGAATCAGTTCAGTGCGCTTGGTTGGTCCGAAGACCGGCATCAGACGACTTCGGCCACTTCCAGCCGGATGCCGTCGACCTCGGGCAGGGACAGGTTCTTCGATACCCGGAACAGAATCCAGTCTTCGAGCGTGCTCTCCAGTTCTTCGCGGCAGCCCTCGAGCGTTGGAGCATTGGCATAGACGCCCTGAAATCCGGCTATCTCGCCGTAGAAAGAACCGTCGTCGGGCAGCATTTCATACTTGGCCCGGCGCAGGGCGGCGCGGATATAGCTGGTGAGCATTCCTACTATGTAACCACAATCCCGGACGAAGTCAAGCCGCGGCGAATCTGACTTACCCCCACTGAATTCGTCTCTCGCCAAGCTCGGGTAGTTGTGCTAGAC
>CAZVCQ010000216.1:0-5709 GCA_964626085.1 uncultured bacterium | reverse complement strand
GGTCTGTCAAGCACCAGTCTCGATGGGCCGGGCTGTCATCGAGGGAAGCCGCGACGGGGCTAGAGTGTGAATGTCCGAGGACGAATGACCGTGGGCGCGCACAGCGCGTTTTGGAGGACAAATATGGCTAGGGTTCGTACCGGTTATTCGACACGTCCGATGGCGCAGAATGCGCCATGTAATCGTAGGTCAGTGACTTACAGCCGAGCAGCAAGGCTATGCCTGTGCGCGATGGCGCTGGGGATGCTGTTGGCGTCGGCGGGCTTAGCACAATACCTCGAAAAGACCATAATGCTGCCCGATACGCTCGGGTGGTTGGGCAAGCCAAAGTCGCTCTTGTACAACATGGCAGACAACAAGGTCTACGTCGGATGCGATTCCGGTGTCTTCGTGCTAGACGCAGCAACCAACCAGCGTCTCACCCGAATCCGGACGGGCGGTTCTGTGACGGCCATGTGCAATAACACTGCAGAGAACAAGGTGTATTGCGGCAATAGCTGGGGCAATTCCGTGACCGTGATCGACGGCGCGACGGACTCCGTGCTCGCCACCATCGGCTCGTCAGGCAGTTCCCCTCAGGACCTGTGCTACAATCCTCAAAACAACAAGGTCTACTGCACCAAGACCAACGACCTCACCGTAGAAGTGATAGACGGCGCTGCCGATACAATCATCGCAGAAGTAAACGTCGAGGGTCCCCCTCTGTCCCTTTGCTACAATTTTCAGAACAACAAGGTGTACTGCGCGAACGGCGCTGACGCCGTTGTCGTGATAGATGGCGCGACTGACTCGGTTATCTCCTCCCTGCCGAATCGACCCAGCCCCCGGCTGGTCTTCTACGACCCAAGGAACAACCGGGTCTATTGTGCCCGCTACAATGACAGCACCCTGATGGTGATAAGCGGCAGTACCGATTCGGTCATCGATTCTGTCAAGGTCGGGAATAATCCGCTCGCCATCTGCTATAACCCTCAGAACGACAAGGTCTATTGCGCCAATTGGGGTAGCGGAGGCGTCTCCATAGTAGACGGCGCTACGAGTTCGGTCATCGCTACAGTCAGAGTTGACGTAGGCCCTGCGGCTCTCTGCTACAACGTCCGGGACAACAAGGTCTACTGCGGGAATGTGGGGATAGACCACCCCGGCACGACTGTTTCTGTCATCAGTGGTTCAGGCGATTCGGTCGTGGCCACTGTGAACGTAGGGACCTTCCCACTTGCTCTCTGCTACGGTCAGCAGAGCGACCGGGTTTTCACCGCAGACGACATCAGCTGCAGCGTATCGGCCATAGACTGTGGGAAGGACACGGTTCTGTCCACCATTGTCATCAAGAGCCTTCCCTACGCGCTCTGCTACAGCCAGAATGACGACATGGTTTACTGCTCAAACGCAGATTGCGGTAACGTTACTTTGATCGATGGAACATCAGACTCCATTGTGGCTTACGTTGCTGCGGGGCGCGTGCCAACGACCCTCTGCTACAATTCGGAGAACAGTAAGGTCTATTGCGCAGATAACCTCATCACTGGCACCGGCATCGGCCGTCTGACGGTCATCGATGGAGACGCGGTCACCGCGACTATTGCGGTCGGAGAAGGGCCCTACGCCCTCTGCTACAACCCACAAGACAACAAGGTCTATTGCGCGAATGCCGGAACGAGCCGTCCGTGCGACTCGACCGTGACCGTGATAGACGGCGCGACGGACGCAGTCATCACCACGGTAACAGCAGGGCTCTCTGCCTGCGCACTCTGCTACAATCCGCAAGACAACAAGGTCTACTGCGCGAGCCAGGGTGACTCCACCGTGACCGTGATAGACGGTGCCACGAACCTGGTCTTGGCGCGACTCCGAGCGGGCTGGGAGCCGAATATCCTCTGCTACGCTTCGCAGAGGGACAAGATCTACTGCGCCAACCGCAGAGACAGCACTCTAACGGTTCTCGACGGCGCAGGAGATTCAGTGCTAACCTGCGTTCGGGTGGGGCCGAGACCGGTGGCGCTCTGCTACAACCCGACGGACGACAAGGTCTATTGCCTGACTGATGATGACGTTGTGACCGTGATCGACTGTGGTGCTGACAGCGTGGTGGCATCGGTTCCGTGCGGTCTCAAAGGGTCGGCCCTCTGCTACGAACCTGCCTACAACAAGGTTTATTGTGCGAACATGAACTCCGGCACGGTTACCGTCATCGACGGCATCACTGACTCGGTCTGCGCCGAGGTCCGAGTAAGCAGGGGGCCGCGCGCGTTTTGCCTCAATCCAGCGCGGAACCGCGTCTATGTGGCGAGCGCTGCGAGTTCCAGCATTTCGGTAATCCGTACTTCGCCACCTGGAATTGAGGAGAGCTTCGGCCTGAACCTGAAGCACGTCAGACCCGTGGTCACTTTCGTTCGCGGGGTGCTAAAGATAGAAGACCGAGGACCGAGGACGGGAGACAGAACAGAATTGCTGGACGCGTGCGGGCGTAAGGTGATGAACCTGAAGCCGGGCGAGAACGACGTGCGGGCGCTGGCGCCGGGGGTGTACTTCGTCAGACAGCAGGATTCGAGGGGTCAAGGATTCGAGGATTCAAGGGTGGCCAAGGTCATTGTGACTAGGTAGGCGGCACAGAAGACAGGTTACAGCAGACAGTAGAAAGGCAGGGGCGGCCTTCGGGCCGCCCCTGGCGGATGTTGCTTTACTTCTTGCGCCTTCGACGTTTGCCGGCGGGCCTGTCGTGAGCATTGAGGAAGTCCTCGGCGCACTTGATGAACTCGTGCGCGCGGTTGATGGCAAGGCCCGCGTCATCCGTGGTCTGGGTCGAGCGTATGTCGTAGTCCCCTTGTACCCGGCTGTCTTGAGCGTCAATCAGGTAGTGATGAAACTTGCGCGCGATAATCTCGGGTTTGGCAAAACGCTGCCCGAAGGCAGCGATGACCGCGCCATGGCTTGAGAACCGCAAGTCTTGTTGGAGCAGGAGAGCCTCGGCAGAGTACAGCATTGCGTAGTACGCCCGCGAGACCGCAAAGTCGTACAGCCCGTCCCTGGCAAGCAGCTCCGCGCCGCGAATGCTGTCGCGGGCTTTGGCGAGCAGCGCGGCCTGGTCTTCGGTCATACCGGTACACCTTCGGCCCGCACGTTTAGCAGCAGCGGGCCGTTGTCGACCTTGTAGCGTTCCTCGGAGACGTAGACGCACGAAATGACGACATCGTTCTCAAGAGACACTGCGGCGGTGACCGGGCTGGCGCGGTGTATTTCCGCAGATGGTGCGATCGGACCTCTGAGCACTACGAGTACGTCTACGTCCGAGTCCGTGGATGCTGTCCCGCGGGCCTGGGACCCGAACAGAACGAGCTTTACCAACCGGTCGCCGTACAGCTCTTCAAGTCGGCGACGCAGTTCAGCGAGGACGCCTCGCACTTTGCGACTCATGGCAGAGGGAATGTAGCATCGGGCGGCGGCACTGTCAAGCGGCGTACTGAGCGGACGGTCGTTGTCGTGACGAGGTAGGGGTCGAAGTAGACAGAAGGCAGTAGACAGAACATAGGGAAGGGGCGGGCGAAAGCCCTCCCCTGCGGTACGGAGGCCGGACATTGGTTGGCGGCGCGCCGGAAAGAGAGGGGGCTGGTGCAAGGCTGGATACTGCAACAGAAACAGGAACGGCGGCTGTTGCGGGTGCGGGAAAGTGGGCCGGGACGGAGGGCGTTCCGGGTCCAGGAACAAACGCTGTTACGGGCGCAGGCACGAAAGCCGTTGCGTCACCAGGACCGGGCGCGGGTAGGGGTGCAGGCACAGTACCAGAAGGAGACGCCGTTCCGGCTCGATGAGCGGGTGCCCAGGCGATACCAGGTCATGGGACAGGAACGACGTCTGTTGCTGCGACCGGAGCCGTTGCTGTTCTCGGTGCCGTGCCGGCCGCAGGAACGAGGGCCGCATTAGGGGCAAGCATTCCCCATACCGTCTGGGGGACGGGAATTCGCCAGGACCAAGTCAAAAGGCAAAAGCCAAAAGGCAAAATGCAAAACGGCGGAACCGCCGGGAAGGAAACGACTTGGGAACCAACGAATGACGATGGGTGGATTTGGGACACGATCCGAATTGTCGGACAATTCGGTCATGTCCCCGTCCGGCGGATGCTACGCCATGGGCGTGAGGGTCCTCTAATACCGGTGATATGCAACGAGCGATTTCCGACGTGTGTGTCCAGTAACACATATACCACATGTAGTAGCGAAGCCCAACGCGGACCACAATTCTGCCGCCCACTCCTCGGCCCGGAGACCGTATAGGGGGTAGCATCGGCGGACCCAAGAAGTCAAAGATCAAAAGCTAGAAGTCAAAAGCCAACGCGGCGAGCATCGAGCCGAACAACGACGCGAACAATCGCGGGAACAATGTCTCGAGCGATGACTCGAACGATGAGTGGTGCAGTGACGGATTGAGGTTGAGGTACAGAAACAGGTTGAGGTTAAGGCAGAGGTTGAGATTGAGGTTAAGGTACAGCCCAGAATTGGGTGACCGCTACGATGTCGGATACGGTGAGAGCTACGATGCGAGGTATAGTGAACATTCCGATGCGGGACCCGAGAGCGCAGGACTCCTCACCCCGACCCTCTCCTCAGCGAGGAGAGGGAGAGCGGAGCCAAGGGGAGGGCGGCGCGGCTTTGCCGCGAGGTTCCAGTTGCCAGGTACCAGTGTTCAGTTCGGCGGGCTTGGGACACGGTTACCCGCGAGAGCAAGGGACAGTCTTGGCAAAGCGGGGACAGTCCCTGGGAATCGCAGAGGGCCCTGCGAAGGGACAGTCCCCGTTTTGCCTCAGTCCCCATTTTCGCGGTCGTGTCCCCGCCCGCAGGCTTCATCATGGGGGTGCCTTGTTGGCTGGTTCAGGCCGGTCCGGCATGAAGACAAGGGGCGGCGTTGGTGCCGCCCGCCCGAAGTGGTTTGACAGGTCGGAGGAAGTCTGCCGCCTCCGTCCTTTACATGCGCCGATTTGCACGCAATAATACGCTTTCATGTACTGGGACGATACCGAACTCGACCTCGAGGAGTCCAAGCCGACCGGCAAGGCCGGAACCTACGTCCGGCGGCTCTGGCCGTTCTTCCGGCCCTATCTGGGTCGGGTGATTGCGGCCGGCGCGTTGCTGCTGGTTTCGACCGGGCTGGGACTGCTCGGGCCGGTGCTGCTCAGGCGGGCGATTGACGTGAACATCGGCCGGGGCGACCTGCGGGGTCTCGCCGTGACGTCGTTCATCTTCCTTGGTGCTCATCTCGGCATGTTGGCAGCCGCCTACTACCAGCAGGTCTGGCTTGCCCTGGTCGGCGAGCGCGGCGCGGCCGACCTGAAACAGGCGCTGTTCCGGCACGTTCTGGACCTGCCGATGAAGTTCTTCGACAAGACCCCGGCCGGCAAACTCATCTCCCGGGTCGAGAGCGACACCGAGGCCATAAAGATGCTGTTCACGCGGACATCGGTCGTGCTGCTGCAGAGCGCGCTGATGCTCGTGGGGATGGGCATCATCATGGCGGTGACGAGCATGCGGTTGTTCCTGCTGGTACTGGTATTGCTTCCGCCGTTCGTGGTCGCGTTCTGGGTTTTCCAGAAGAAGGTACGGCCGGTGTACATGAAGGTGCGCAGGACCGTGGCTGAGACGAACAACCTGGTAAACGAGGCGCTCAAGGGTCTGCCCGTGATTCAGGTCTTCTGTCAGCAGCGGCGTTTCGCCCAGC
>CAZVCQ010000215.1:0-5727 GCA_964626085.1 uncultured bacterium | reverse complement strand
GTTTCCAGTTGCCAGTTCCCAGTTTCCAGTTAGCGGATAGCGGTCAGCGGTAAGCCATCAGCGATTGAGTCTGCGTCATCTGCGTAATCTGCGGATAGTCCTGTCCGGACTTGGCGAACTTGGCGTCCTTGGCGGTTCATTCCGAGAGACCCTTCGACTCCGCTTCGCTTCGCTCATGCCGACACTCCGTGTCGTCTGCGTAATCTGTGGATGATTCGATCCGGCCGGGTTTGCGCTTCTGACGCACCGAGAGTAGACTAGTGGTCCGTGCCTGACTCCACCCGCTTTCTGAAGCCCGAGGTCGTCGCCAAACTGAAGGGCATCGACCTGAAGGCGCGGCTGGTGGTCGAAGGTTTCCTCGCCGGCCTGCACCGGTCTCCGTACAAGGGCTTCTCGGTCGAGTTCATCGAACACCGGACCTACATGCCCGGGGACGAGCCGAAGCGGATTGACTGGAAAGTATATGCCAAGACCGACCGGCTCGTGGTCCGCGAGTACGAGGAAGAGACCAACCTGCGCGCGTACCTCGTGCTCGATGCTTCGGGCTCGATGTCCTACGCGACCGGCAAGGTATCGAAGCTCGAATACGCAAGTATGCTGGCCGCGAGCCTCGCCTACCTGCTGCTGCACCAGAAGGACTCGGCTGGTCTCATCACCTTCTCTAACAAGATAGACACCTACGTGCCGCCGCGCAGCACCCCGGCCCACTTGAACGCGCTCCTGCACCAACTCTCAATCACAAAGCCCGGCGGCGACACGAACATCGCCGGCACGTTCCACCAACTGGCCGAGCGGGTGAAACGCCGGGGCCTCGTCATCATCATGTCGGATCTGTGGGACGAACCGCAGGCCGTGCTGACCGCGCTGCGCCACTTCCGGCACAAGAAACACGAAGTGCTGGTCTTCCACATCCAGGACCCGAACGAGCGGGAGTTCGCGTTCCGCACGCCGGTCGTGCTCAAGGACATGGAGACCGGCCAGGAACTGACCGTGGACCCGCGCGTGCTCCGCGAGCAGTACCAGCAGGATTTCGACCGGTTCTTCGCGACGTTTGAGCGCGGTTGCCGCGAAGCCGCGATTGACTATCACCGGGTAACGACGGACACACCCTTCGACCGCGCGCTCTTTTCGTACCTCGAACGGCGGAGCAGAATGCGGTAGGGAAAAAAGTACGAAGTATCAAGGACAAAGGACAAAGCAAACAGGAAAGGCCGAAATGCTGAAAGGCGGACTGTTCACTTACGGCTTTCCGTTTCCCTCTTTCCTGATTGCTTTGTCCTTACCACTTTGTCCTTTGTCCTTCGCCCTAGGCTGATATGGGTTTCCTGGCTCCCGGTCTCGCCTGGCTCTCTCTGCTCGCCCTCATACCTATTGCCATCCACATCCTGAGCCGGCTGCGACTCAAGCGCGCCGCGTTCCCGTCCCTGCTGCTGCTCACAACCGCCAAACGCGAGCGGTTCTCGTGGCTCCGGCTCAAGGAACTCCTGCTTCTCGTCTTCCGCACTCTTGTGCTGCTCGCGCTACTGCTTGCGTTGGCTCGGCCCTTCGTCCGGCACCGCCTGCCCGGACTCGGCCGGGCGAATGACCTCGTTGTCATTCTCGATGACTCGTACAGCATGGGACGGCCGTGGCAATGGCAACAAGCCATCTCGGTCGCTCGCGAACTCATTGGGTCAATTGGACCAGGAAGAAGGGCGGCGCTGGCCACGGCCAGTGACCAGTTACCAGTTTCCAATTTGCAGTGGCAGACCCCCAGCAAGCTGCTGCCGCTGCTGGATTCGCTCAAGCCATCCTACTCGGGTGCGACGTTGGAGCCGGCGCTGAAGCGTGCAGTCGAGTTGGCGAGACCGGCACACGCTGAAGTCGCAGTAGTGACCGACCTGCAGGCCCGCTCGGTGCCCTCGGATTGGCGGCCGCCGGCCGATGTGCCGGTCCTGCTCGTCTCGGTGGCCGCGCCTGACGACGACAACGCGGGCGTCGCGCGGCTCTACACCGAAGACCGCTTCCCGGTCGCGGGTCGGGCAACACGCATCAAGGCGGACTTCGCCAACTACGGCCTGCACCCGGCGACTCGAACCGCAGTCCTGACCCTCAACGACCGCCGCGAAGAACAGGCCGTCGCCATCAAGCCGCACTCGACCGCGACCGTCACCTTTGAGTCCGCGCTCGCCGACTCCGGGCATCATGTCGCCAAGGTCGAACTGCGCAGCGATTCGCTGGAACCCGACAATACGCGCTGGCTAGCGGTCTACCAGCCGCGGCGCCTTACCGTTCTCGTGGTGGAGTCGCCCGCCGCGCCTGCCCGGTATCTGGCCGACGCGCTGGGTACGGACTCGTCTTCGGTCTTCAGCCTGACCACTATCCCGGCGGCCGAGTTCGGTCGTTACGACCCGCGCCGGTTCGCCACGGTCGTCATCACCGACGCGGCCGCGTTCAGCCGACCCGACTGGACCCGGCTTGGGTTCTTTCTTCAGTCCGGCGGCTCGGCCCTGGTCATGTTCGGCAGCCCGACTTCCGACTCATCGCTGCTCGGCGGCCGCATCCGGATCCTCGGGCTGTCGCGCCCCTCCGGTTTCGTCTCGGTCACCTCGGTCGACACGACCCATCCGGTGCTGGAGATACTGAGTGCCGCCGACCTGTCGGCTGCGCGGTTCTTCGTCCATGCACGGCTGGACCCCGCCGGCGGCCGTGTGCTAGCGCGGTTGTCCGACGGCGAGCCGCTGATGATTGACTCGGAGAATGGCCGGCTGGTCACTTGGACGTTCACCGCCGTGCCTGAGTTCACCGACCTCGTGTTCAAGGCCGCATTCGTGCCTCTGCTCCACCGGACGCTACTCTACCTTGCCAGCGGGCAGCTCCGTTCGGAGTATGTAGTCGGAGATACCATCCGCGCGCCGGTCACGGGTTCGGGCCCGGTCACGGTCTCAACGCCGGGCGGGCGCGTGCTCGAAACGCCGGAACCGGGTGCAGGCCGTCCTGAGGTCGTACTCACGCGGACGGGACAACCCGGCATCTATCGAGTCGGCGACCGGCCCTATGCAGTCAACGTCCTTGCCGCCGAAGGCGACCTGTCTCAGATCCCGATCGATGCGCTAAGAAAGCAGGGCTACCAGGTTCTGTCCGCTGCCGGCAATCAACAATCTGCAATCTACAATCTGAAATCGTCTGACGTCTCCCCTCTCCTGCTCTGGCTCGCGGCCTTCGCCTTCGCCGCGGAACTGCTGCTGCTCGCGCTGTAGCGCGAGAGTTGCTTGCCTCCGCACAAGCAATGCAACACATTGCCCCCTCCCTTCTATTCCCTCCCCCTTGAGGGGGAGGGAAGGGTGAGGGTGACGCACACGGTCCGTTACTTGCGCGAAGCTCAGTAGCAGTTAGGAGCTAGGAGTTGGGAGTGATGAACGACAGGCTGGAAGTTGGCAGCCTGGATTTGTCTGATTAACTGCTACCTGCTAACTGCTAACTCAGCAGCTACAGGTAGACGCCGGTGCGAAGGTAGTCCACGTAGCGATGGAAAATGGTCTCATCTTCCAGCAGTGCCACGCGAGCGATGATCACGATGTTGGCTTCGGCGGTGACCTTCATGCCGTAGGCCTGATGCCCGGGTTCGCGCACTGTGAACCCGGCGTCATAAACCTCCTCAGCCTTCTGGTAGCCGCGACCGGTCACCTGCTCCATGAACCACGAGAGATTGTCGGCCACCGCGCCAAGCGCCTGGATCGGCATGACTCGTTGCCGCAGGGGAATCCTGATGACCTCGCCGCCGGTCGCGCGCGCGTCGACGACTTCGGCTTGGTCGGTGTCAACGAACTTGCTCAGAAGGCTAAGTGAGGAAGGGCCCATCTGACGAGAATCTACAAGTCACCGGGCGCTGAGTCAAGAAAGGTAAGAAAGGACCGTCACGCGAGACCGACCAGGAACTCACCACGAAGACGAGTCAGGCCTCCGCCATTCTACGTTCTGCATTCTGCATTCTGACTTCTCGCTTCGGTCCGACCGCAGTTACTGCCCCATCAGATGGGCGTACACCGTGGCGTTGCCCACCATGTTGGCGATGACCGAAAACTCGTTGGGCTTGTGCGCCTGGCCTTCGTTGCGGCCCCAGACCACGGCCGGAATCCCGCGCCGGCGAAACAGCGCTGCCACCGTGCCGCCGCCGATTCCCCGCGTGAACGGCTCCCCGCCGTACACGTCGCGAACCGCATCTGACAGCATCCGGACAACCGGCGCGTCGGGCGACGTCGGCGGGGCCGCCTGCGCCATCTGGACCGTCTCGACCTTTGTCTCGACCTTGAACTCGGCCGCGACCTCAGCGGCAATACGCTTCATGTCTTCCACCAGGCCGGTCAGTTCGTACTGCGGCAGCATCCGGCAGTCGAAATAGAATACATCTTCAGCCGGAATCGTGTTGATGTTGGGGACGTTCTCCTCTTTCTTGGTCGGCTCGATGGTTGAGACCGGGGGCGAGAACAAACCGTCCTCCCCGTTGTACCGTTCGTGCAACTGCTGGTCGAGACGCAGGAGCAGGTGCGCGCCGGCCCGGTGCGCATTGTTGCCGTGATGGGGAGTCGAGCCGTGCGCCTGTCGGCCGAGAGTCGTGAACTTCACCCACGCGATCGACTTCTCCGCCACTTCCAGCAGCGTCCCGGCGTCATTGCCGGCGTCGGGCACGACCACGAGGTCCTCGGGCCGGCAGAGGTCGTGGTTCTCCAACAGCCAGCCCACGCCGTAGTCCGAGCCGTTTTCCTCGTCGGCAACCAGCATCAGGACGACGTCGGTCTGCGGAACCAGCTTGAGGTCGAGCAGGGCCTTCACCGCATAGCACGAAGCCACCATCTCCTGCTGGTTGTCTTCGGTTCCCCGGCCGTAGATGCGGCCGTTCTCAACCCGCGCCTCGAACGGGTCGCCCTGCCAGAGGTCCTTCGGCCCGGAAGGCACTACGTCGACGTGCGTCATCAACCAGAGCACGGGCCGTTGCTTCTGCCCCTTGGCCCGGGCGGTCAGGCTCGGCCGGTACCCGCAGGGGACGCGATCGTCCGGCGCCCGGTACTCGGTAACCTCAAGTCCCCACGACCGCAAGAGTCCCGACAGATACTCGATCTTGGCCTTCTCGCCGACGCCGCCTGATACCGGGCTGATTGCCGGCAACGCGACGAGGCGGCGCTGCATCTCAACCATCTCCGGCTCAAGCCGGCCGATCTGCTCTCGGATTCTCTTGAAATCAGCTTCGTTCCACATCGTTACTCCTCTTGGGGCAAACACCAAAGGCCCGACCCCTTGGACATTCGGGCTTGATTGGGCATTGGCAATTGGGACTTGGTCATTCTCTTCACAGATGATTCTCGAAAACGCGTCGCGAGTCAAGCCGGAACGGCTGACCAAGGCCAACCGCAGATTGCGCAGATGGCGCGGACAAGGAGATCATCCACAGATTACGCAGATAACACAGATTCCGGGAAGATCGTCTCGGACTTGGACACGTCATTCGGCCATTGGTGCTTGATTGGTCACTGTAACTTGGCGCTTGGTCGTTTCCCAATTCCCTCCTCACCCTCGCTCCGCTCTCCCTCTCCTCCACGAGGAGAGGGTTAGAATGAGGAGCATTCGTGCTTCGGGCTTCAATCGTCATTCGGGTTTCGTCATTCGAGCTTCGATCCGCGACTGTGTCTCGCAATGTACCTCTCGTTGTTCATCAGGATGTAGCGGTGGACGTATCGCCAGCCGTGTAAT
>CAZVCQ010000214.1:0-5734 GCA_964626085.1 uncultured bacterium | reverse complement strand
GCTCCTTTCAGCTCTCCTGCCTCCCAAGTGTTGCACTTCACTATTGAACTCGCGGGCCCGAGAACGGAAATAGGGTGACTGTCCCTGGTTTCCGACCCGGCCGCACTAGCCGGCACCCGTTACCCGGGCCCGACCCGCAACTTGACAAGTGGCAAGCCCGGCCTATCCTGATTCGCGGAACGGAAATGAGAAGACTCTCACTGGCGCCAATCCTCGCCCTAGCACTGGTTTCGGCTGGTTTCCCGCAGTATCTGGAAACGACGGTGCTCCTCCCCGACTCTTTCTCGGGTCTGGCCCAACCGCAGCACCTCATTTGGGATTCCCTGGACAACACGGTCTACGTCGGCGGTGCCGTCGGTGACTACGTCCTCGGAATCGACGACCGAACCGGCGCCAAGAAAGCTATCGTGCCGACCGGATTCCCGATAACGACGCTGGCTTTCAGCCCTGACTGCCGTAAGGTCTACGCGCTGAACACCCACGACAGCACGGTAATGGTCTTCGACCCGTCGACGCATCAGAAACTGGACAGCTTCAAGATGGCCACCGAACAGAACGCCACATGCTACAATCCGAGCGGCCGCAAACTCTACTACGCCGGCGGGTGGAACGTCACAGTCGTGAGCTGCGACGGGGACAGCGTCCTTTCGGCCATTCATAGGCATGCCGGGTTTTCCTATCCCTGTTACGTCCCGAAGCACAACGACGTCTACGTCACCGACTGGTACAACCACGGAGTCTGGGTGATTGACGGAGTTACGGATACCTTTGAGCGCTTCATATATACCGACCGCCACCAGCCGACCTATCTGGATTACGACTCGCGCGACGACAAGATATACTGCAACGACAACTACGGGGGTGATTCCAGTGTCGTGGTGATTTCATGCTCCCTGAACATGGTCATCGACACGATCAAGGTTTCTCGCTTGCTCGGTCGTCAGTGCTACAACCCGATTAACAACCGGCTGTACGTTGTCGTGAGTTACTACCAAGCTTCGGGGCTGGCGGTGATTGACTGCGCCGCCGACTCGGTCCTGCATATAGTGCCCTTTGGTTCTGCACCCGGCCGCCTGGTTCTCGATTCAGCTCACAACCGGATCTACTGCACCGTTCCGGGCAGCAACACAGTGTCGGTACTCGACTGTTCCGACGATAGCATCATCGCTACAATCCCAGTGGACCCCGCGCCCGGCTTTGCGTGCCTCGCGTCGCTGACCCACCGCTTCTTCTGTATCAGCGCTAGTGCCGTGAACCTCATCGACACCGATTCAAACAAGGTCGTGGCTCACGTGCCGCTCACTCGGTGCAACCCGGCAGCACTGTGCCTCCATCCGCCCAACGGCAGAATCTACTGTGCATGCGGTAACGTCGATAGCGTTGCGGTGATTGCGAGCGAGAACAACGCTGTGACCACCCTTGTCCCGGTCGGTGACCGGCCGACGTTCGTCTGTTCCGACCCGATCGACGACAAAATCTACTGCGCCGGGCTGGACTCGAGCCTGGCCGTGATTGACGGTGTGGGCGATACGGTGGTAGCGACGCTGCGGTTCGGGGCGCAGCCATCCGCGCTCTGCTTCAGCACTGCAGCCGGCAAGCTGTACTACGCCGGGAGCACCAATGGCACGGTATACGTAGTCAGCGGCACGGCCGACAGCCTAGTGGCGACCGTTTCGGTCGGCGCCCAACCGGCGGCGCTCTGCGTCAATCCACTCAACAACAAGGTCTATAGCGCCAACAAAGCCAGCGGCACCGTCTCCGTCGTCAGCGGCGACGCCGACAGCGTCGTCGCCACCGTTGCCGTTGGTAACCAACCCGTCACGCTCTGCTACAACTCGGTCAGTGACAAGGTCTACTGCGCCAACTCCGGCGCGGCAAGTGTCAGCGTAATCGATGGCGCCTCAGACCGCTTGCTCGGTCACGCACCCGCAGGTGGTGGACCGGTCGCGCTCTGCTACAACTCAATGGCCAATCGCGTCTATTGCGCCAACTCCACCAGCAACAACGTCACAGTATTGGATGGGGCCGCTGATACGCTCCTGGCCATAGTCCCAATCGGCTTGCGCCCGGCGGCGCTGGCCTTCGACTCGGTTCGCAACTACGTCTATTGCCTGCACCCGGACGGAGACTCAGTCACGGTGATCGATGCCGCATTCAATACCGTCGCGTGTCGAGTCCCGGTCGGCGACAACCCGATCGCGATCGCCTGGGCGCCGGCAGTAGACCGCATGTACGTCGCGGACCACGATGGCTCCAGTGTATCCGTCATCAACACCACGCCACCTTGGATTGCGGAAGGCACCATCGTACGCACGGGGAGGCGGCCGCCGCTTATCGTCCGCGGAAGCCTGCTCCTGCAGGGCACCGGCCGCGCAGCGCTGCATGACGCGACCGGCCGACTCGTCCTGATGGTACGGGACGGCCCAAACGACGTCAGGGGGCTCGCCGCCGGGGTCTACTTCCTGTGCGCACCCGCCCGGCCTGATTCACGTAGAATACTACTCCTGCGCTGAGGCAGCTGGTCGTGACCGTCTGCCGCTGCTGAACCGTCACTCGATCAGGACTGCTCTACACACAGCTGCCCCGCCAGCGTGCACTGCCCTGACGAAGTAGGTCCCGGCCGCTAGCCCGCGTGCATCCCATTGCCACTCCAGTTTCCCCACCTTGACGACACGGTTTCGCGCGGCAGTGACCTCACGGCCTGTTGCGTCGAACACACCCACCGACGCGCCCGTCGACCCGCTGCCTGCCCACGAAATGCGGGCCCGACCGCGAAACGGGTTGGGCGAGATGCACGGCTCCGGCAGCGCGAGAGGCAGGGCCGCCGTCTTCTCGTTTACCCCCACGTGCCAGAGCCAGCCACGGAACAGGCCCGAACCACTCGTACCGGCCAACGCCGGTACTTGATAGCTGCTGGAGTCCGGTGAAGTAGTCAGACAGAGAACATCCGGGTTGGCAAGACCGGAATTGAAATCGTACCACTGCCGGCCGCGCACATCCGAGGAGAAGACACCGGTACGGGTGGCGGCGTAGAACAGCCGTTGGTACCAGTCGGGGGCGATTGCCCTCACCTGCGCCAAGCCTGAATAGGACCAGGACAGACCGCTGTCGTCCGACCAGTAGGCGCCCTGACTCGTTCCGCAGACCAGAGGGCCGTTCGACCACGGACCGAAGAGCACGGAGTTCACGCTGCCGGCCACACCTGAGTCGAGACGCTGCCACGACCTGCCCGTGTCGCGCGTGCCGTAGATGACTGGTGCCGCCGCCGACTCGCCCGCGGCAAGTATCCAGTCCTGCGCCAGTGGTTCCACGGCGACGGAACGACCCAAGCCGAAGGCACAAAGCAGACTCCGTTGCCAGGTGTTCCCGCCATCGGTCGATGTCGTCACGCCGAACCTCTCCTGTCCGATGCTGTCTCGCGAAGAACCGACCGCGACCACTAGGCCTTCCCACGGTGCGGTGATTGCTCCGCCCTTCTCCAGCCAGGTGTCAGCGACTTGCCAGTGATTGCCGGAGTCGGCGCTGGTAACGACGCGTGCCCGGGCCGAGTCACCGGAAGTCACGGCCCACACAACGCTCGGAGAGGTTGACGCAAGACCACTTATGCTGTCGTCGTTTGGGAAATGAGAACGCTCAGTCCACGTCGCACCCGAATCCGTGCTTCGGTACACCCCGGCACCGGCAACCGCGGCATACGCCGTCGCCTGCTCGGACCCCGAGAAAGTCACGGCTCGCACGATTCCGGATTGAAAGAGGTACAGCAGGTTCCAGTAACGCCCGGGCGCTGTTCCGCGGAAGAAACCATACACGTTGCCGCAGAAGACCACGCCCGAACTGTCAGCCGGGACAATAACGCAGCGATTCCGCCCGCCGGAAAAACCGGACCACGGGCCTTCCCAGTCCAATCCACCGTTCGTGCTGTGCAATACGTTATACCCGTTTCCGGCGTAGATAACCTCCGGCGTTCGCCGGGCAACGGCGAGCGAATAGGTGGTGTCAAGTGCCCAAAGCGTGTGCCTGGCCCACTGAATGCCGCCGTCAGTGGACCGGTAGAGCCCCGCCCCGGGCGTGCCGACGAAGACGGTGTTGGGTGAAGACGGGCTTACGAGAAGGGCCGCCGGACACTTCTGGGCCGGCGACTCGTATGTATATGAATCTGCCCCGCCGCTGTCTGGCAGCACGCAGCCGTCGCCCACACCGACATCATGGCTTGTCCACGAACCCCCGCCGTCAGTCGTCTTGTACACGACCACGCGACCGCGAACGTATCCGCCGCAGTAGATGGTATTGGTGTCAGACGGGTCCACGAGTATCGAGTAGCAGCAGGAAGCCTTGATCGTGTCGCACCAGCCGAGTTGCCACGTCTCTCCCTGGTCGGTGCTTCGGGCAAACGCGGCCCGGTCGTCGGCCCCAATCCTGCTGCACCCGGCGATCAGAACGTCGTTTGAGAGACCAGGTTCGACGCAGAGCCCGAACCACATGCCAACCGGCGCCGACAAGTCAGTCCAGGTTCTGCCGCTGTCACTACTCCGGTGCACACGGCTGGATACGACGTACAGCACGCCTGCGTCAGCAGGGTCCACGGCAATCACCCGAACCGCGAATGGCAGCAAGTCTCGTACGCTGGTCCATTCGACACCTCGGTCTGTCGACTGCATCAGTTTCGACCCGTGAGACAAGAGCGCAACAACGTACATCGTCTTAGGGTCACTCGCGCTTGCCGCACCGCACAAGACCGGCGTCTTCAACGGCCCTACCGGCTCCCATGCCTGCAATCCCGAGAAAACCAGCAATACGACTGCTGCGAACGCCGCTCGTCTCATCGTGCGCCTCGCTTTCCCACCCTCCTATTTCGCGTACTTCCCCATCAGGCTTGCCTGAGCAAGCACGTGTCCCTTGATTGCCTGCAGCAACTGGCCGGCGGTCGTCATCTGGTCAAGCGCCAGCACTTCGTCCAGAGCGTAGAGGTCGAAGTAGTAACGATGCGTACCCGCGGGCGGCTTCGGCCCGTCGTAGCCGACTCGACGGAAGCTATTGGTCCCCTGAGTACCGCCGGGCGGCAGACTGACGTCCCGCCCGAGTCCTTCCGGAAGACTTCTAACGCTGTCAGGGAGGTTGAACAGGACCCAGTGGTAGAAAGTGCCGATCGGCGCATCCGGATCCCGGCTGATCAACGCGAAGCTCCGCACGCCTTCGGGCGCATGTTCCCAAGCCAAGTCGGGCGACACGTTCTCCCCGTACGCGCTGTACTTCATAGGGATTGGCTCGCCCTCTTTGAACGCGGTACTGAGCAGCACCATCGCGTCCGGCGCGGTCTTGTCGGTTGCTTCTACCTTGCCGTCCTTCTGCGGTGCGGCACAGGCCAGAATGAGTGCGACGGTCGCACAGACGAAGAGAGTGGATGATTTCACGAGGCCACCTCCTGATTCAGATTAGCCTCACCGGGGCCTTTGTCCAGTGCTTCCGGCCGGCTATGATGTTGACCGCCAACAGAACCTGGCTATAGTCAACCACTATGAGAAGGTCGATACTGATAGTGCTCGTTGCCACCTGTGCCTGGGCTTCAGTCCTGCCCAGCCTGACCGACACGGTCGGTATTCGCGAGTGGCTGGTCTGCGGACCGTTCCCGGTGGGCCCGCGCGAAGGAATAACAGGGGCCGTTGAGAACGCCGCAACGTTCCGCCCGGCCGAGGGCGACACCTTCCGCTCAAGCCTGGTCCAGGGCGGCATCACG
>CAZVCQ010000213.1:0-5798 GCA_964626085.1 uncultured bacterium | reverse complement strand
ACTCGTCAATCGTCAGTCGGAAATGGAGCAGCCGCCAGGGCCGCCAAGGTTCCGGAAGGACATCCGCAGATTTGGCAGATCCCAGATTTCCATCTGACCGAATCTCAGCAATCAGCGCCGTGTGTATTTCTATCTCCCTTGTCCTCACCAATCTGCGTAATCTGTGTAATCTGTGGATGACACGGCTGCGTCCTCTGCGGTTGACCATGAGAGACCCTTCGACTTCGCTCAGATTCACTCCTGGCCTCTGCGGCCCCTGGCTGATAATGCGTGTCATCTGCGCAATCCGTGCAATCTGCGGATTCCATCTTCTCTTTCCGAGCCAATCTGCGTAATCTGTGTAATCTGTGGATACTCCGATTCCGGATATCCGTTCCGCGACTTGCCAGCGTCTGAATCGATTGGTATATTAGCTCGGTGAGCGTTCTTATTACCGTTTTCGTCCGGATGGCTATGCACAATGACCGTATGGAGAATCGAAAGTGAAGCGAATCGGAATTGCCGGCGCGACCGGGCTCGTGGGAGAGACTCTGCTGCGCGTCCTCGAATCCGGCCCGCACAAGATTGAATACGTCCGCCTCTTCGCCTCGGCCAAGAGCGCGGGCACGAAACTGAAGTTCCGCGACAAGGAATACGAGGTGAAGGAAGTCAACCCGGAGGATTTCCATGGCCTGGACGTCGCCTTCTTCTGCCTGGAAGCCGACCTTGCGAAGAAAATGGTGCCGCAGGTCGCGACGATTTGCCCGGTGATTGACAAGTCGAGCGCGTTCCGACTCAAGCCGGAAGTGCCACTGGTCGTGCCTGAGGTCAACCCCGCCGCGCTCACGGGGCATGAGAACATCATCGCCAACCCGAACTGCACGACGATTCCGCTGGTCGTTGCGGTCAACCCACTGCACAAGGAGTTCGGCCTCGAGAAACTCTGGCTCGCCTCGTACCAGTCGGCATCGGGTGCCGGCAGTGCCGCGGCCGAACAGCTCCAGTACGAGACCGAGTTCGTGGCGCTCATGCAGAAGCCCGACCCCAAAGGCAGCCCGCTCGGGCCGCAGATTGCCGACAACGTCATCCCGCAGATTGCCGACTTCGACGCACATGGCAATACCGGCGAGGAGATGAAGACGATTCGGGAATCGGCCAAAATCCTCGGCCTGCCCGACCTGAAGGTGAACTCGACCTGCGTGCGCGTGCCCGTTTCGGTCGGCCATTCGCTGGCCGTCACCTGCCGGTTCGGCCAGGCCGTCAAGGTCAAGGACGCGCTGCGTGTGCTCAAACTCGCGCCCGGCGTGGTCCTGCGCTCGGGCCATGACTACGCGACGCCGGTCGACTGTCGCGGCAACGACTCGGTCTTCGTCTGCCGCGTGCGTCAGGGCGCGGAACCGGAGGAGTTGAACCTCTGGGTTGTCACCGACAACCTGCGCAAGGGCGCGGCCACCAACGCAGTGCAGATAGCAGAATTGCTGGAGGAGTGAGGAGAGAGGAGTCAAGATGAGGATGCTGGTGTTCTTGGTTCTGGCGGTGACCTTGGTCACCGCCGCGACACCGTCGATCGATGAGATACTCGGCGACCGGCCTCATGCGGACGGCCCGATGGCCGCCGCCTGCCGGATGCGCTACGTCGGCGCGACCGACGCCGAGTCACTCCATTCCTACAACGTCCGCCACTACCGACTGGACGTCAACCTGCCGATGACAAACAAGTCCTACGTCGCGCATGCGGGCGTTGCCATCAGGAGTGAGGTGCCGAGTCTTGCCGTCTGCTCGCTCCACTTCGTCGACCTTGTCTGTGACTCGGTCAAACGCGCGGGCACATCCCTGAGTTTCACGACTCCGACCGGCCTGCTGGCCGCCACGCTCGACTCACCCCTGCTCCAGAACGACTCGACCGTCCTCGACATCTTCTACCACCGCGAGTCGACCGCCGCCGAGCGCGGCTACTTCTTCGCGCGGCCACCGAACGGCACGCACGCTTACTGCATGACCTGCACCCCGCCCAAGGACTGCCGGTATTGGATGCCCTGCTGGGACGAACCGTTCGACAAGCCCGAGCGCGGGGTGATGCTCAACATCACCGTGCCCGACACCTTCCAGGTCTGTGCCAACGGCCTGCTCGATTCGGTCACAGCCGGCTCGGGCACGAAGACCTACTGGTGGAACCACCGGTACCCGATTGCCACCTACCTCATTAACTTCGCCGCGTCGCGCTTCGCCTCCTGGCAGCACGACCTCATCCAGCCGAACGGCGACACGGTCCCCTCAATCTACTTCATGTGGCCGGACGACTCGGCCGTCTCGCTCAGCACCTTCGGCCGCATCCCGGCCATGTTCGACTTCTACTCCGACACCGCGATGTTCGGCCCCTACCCGTTCGAGAAGTACGGGCAGGTCCCGGGCTACCACTACCGCTTCCAATGGGGCGCGATGGAGAACCAGACGCTGACGATGATTCACACCCAGTGGCTGCGCAACGGTGACGACAACGGGATGGCGCATGAGCTGTCGCACATGTGGTACGGCGACATGGTGACCTGCGTCGACTTCCGCAACATCTGGCTCAACGAGGGATTCGCCACCTACTTCGAATGCCTCTACTACGGCCATGCCAACGGGCGCAGCGCGTTCAACAACTACATCGCCGACAAGGCCGGTCGCGCGATTCAACAGGACCGCACGCGCCGTTTCGCCGTCTTCAATCCGCCGGAGTCGGAAATCTACAACTACGGCACCATCTACTGCAAGGGCGGGTGGGTCGAGCACACGCTCCGCTGGGTGCTGGGCGACACCGCATGGGGAAGCCCCGGCGTCTTCTTCCGTGCCCTGCGCGCCTACGGCGACAGCTTCAGATACGGCTGCGCCTCGACCGAGGACTACCGCCGCATCAACGAGCAGGAAAGCGGCCAGGAGCTGTCGTGGTTCTTCGACGAGTGGATCTACCAGGCCGGCTATCCGAAGTACCACCTGAACTGGGGCAGCGAGCCGGCCGGTGACAGCTTCCGGGTGGTCACAAGCCTGGGTCAGACCAACGGCACCGGCGCGCCGGACTTCTTCCGCACTCCCCTGCCGGTCAGGTTCAACTCCGCTTCCGCCACCGTGGTCACCATCCGGCCTGGGGCCAACCCGCAGGTTGACACCTTCGTGGTCGCCGTCGCGCCGAACAGCATAACGGTCGACCCGGACAACTGGATTCTCGACAGCTCCTACGTCACCGGGATCGAGGAGGGCCGCAAGCCTCAAGCCGCAAGCTACAAGCTCGAAGCCACGATAGTCCGCGGCATTCTAATGATGGGAGACTGGGGACCGAAGACCGAAGACCGGGTGGAACTGCTCGACGCAGCCGGCCGCAAGGTACTCGACCTGCACCCGGGCGCAAACGACGCCTCCCGCCTCGCGCCCGGAGTCTACTTCGTTAGACAGGAGAAGGAGAGTCCCGGTATTCAAGGGTCTGGGAGTTCCACTGTCAGCAGAGTCGTCCTATTGAAGTAGGAGGTCCCAATGCGCTATGCAGCCCTGGTTTCTGCACTCTGCATTCTGGCCCTGTCGAAGGTCCATGCCCAGTGGGAACGGGACATCCGCCTAACCGAGAACGACAGCGCCTCGTCGGTTGCGATCTTCGCCGCGCGCAGCATCGCCGCCACGGGCGACTTCGTCCACGTTGTCTGGACCGACGATGCGGACCAGTACCCGGACCCGCGGGCGCAGTACGCGCGCTCGACCGACCGTGGTCTTTCGTGGGAAACCGCCCTGCCCCTCTCCTCCGATACGTTCGTCTCTTTCGACGTGTCGGTCGCGGCCGACAGTGGTCGCGTCCACGTGGCCTGGCTGGACCTGCGCAGCGGCCAGCCCCAGCTCTACTACAAGAACTCGCAGGACAACGGCGCGACATGGTCGGCCGACCGGTGGCTGTCCGACAACGCCCGCGAGTTCTCCGGGCCCTGTATCGCGACGGCCGGCCCGGACGTACACCTGGTCTGGACCGGACTCCAGAACGACACGCTTCGCGTCTACCACAAGCGCTCCCCCGACTACGGAATGAGCTGGGGCGCGGACGTTGCCCTCAGCACTGACCGCGACGCCTCGGCGTTCGGTAGCGTTTGCGCGCTCGATTTGCTCGTCCACGTCGCCTGGTACGCGGCGCCGACCGGCGCCGGGGGCGAGGTA
Organism: uncultured bacterium; assembly: GCA_964626085.1. Classification (GTDB taxonomy): domain Bacteria; phylum Hydrothermota; class Tepidihabitantia; order Tepidihabitantales; family Tepidihabitantaceae; genus UBA2258. Next base: position 1,643 of record CAZVCQ010000213.1, on the reverse strand, counting down.
TTCTACCGACGCTCGACCGACCGCGGTCTGACCTGGCAGCCGCAGGTCCAGCTCACCGGCGGGTCGGTCGGGACTGGGCTGCTCTGTCCCCAGATTGCCGCGTCTGAAGAGTTAGTCCACATCGCCAGCACGCACCGGCCGGTTGACCGGCAGGAGGCCGTGTACCTGCGTTCGCCCAACCGCGGAGAGAGCTGGGGTGCGGCGCACCGGGTTTTCAGCACGCCGGGCGAGGACGTCGGCCGGGCGACGGTCGCCGCCGACGGCGAGAACGTCCACTTCGCGGCAACCCTGGTTGATAGCGGAACGACCCGTGTGCACTACGCGGTCTCGACCAACGGCGGGCTGGATTGGGACGTGCCGGGCCGGTTGAGTGACACCGGGCCATCCGCAGGCGTGTCGCTCGCCCTGGCCGGGAACTCGGTGTACGCATTCTGGCAAGACTCACGGGACGGCAACCAGGAGGTATATTTCAAACGTAACCCCACCGGCAACATCGGAATCGAGGAAATGACGAACACCGAACTGCAGGCGACGAAGGCTGGGCCAACTATGGTACGCGGTGTGTTGCTGCTATCGCCGCTTGGGACACGATCCGAATTGCCCGGGCGCAATTCGGTCATGTCCCGCGCTGCGCTGCTCGACGCAGCCGGCCGGAAGGTGCTGAGTCTTGTGCCCGGTCCGAACGACGTCTCAGGCCTGACGCCCGGCGTCTACTTCGTGCTTGAAGCTCAACCGCAGGCTCAAGCCCAGGCCGTCCGCAAGGTCATCATCCAGCGCTGACGCAGCTGGTAGAATCTGAAGGGGCGCGGAACACCGCGCCCCTTCGTTGCATACATCCGGCCGCCCACGCGCCAACTCGGCTTTGATTGACTTGGCCCGCCGCCGACCCAGAATTGTAGCAAAAGGAGTCTCTTGATGAGAAAGCTGACAATCACATTCGTTCTTGCCCTGCTCGTCGTCGCCGGTTGCGGCTCGAAAACGGCGCCGGCTCCAACCGCCGCGCCTCAGCCCAAGACCGAGGCGGCCGTTGCCAACACCAACCTACCCAAGCTCTGGGATTTCTGGGCGACGTGGTGCCCGCCCTGCAAGCAGCTCACGCCGACCATCCAGGCCCTCGAGAAGGAGTACGAGGGCGAGATTGAAATCAGGTCCATCAACGTTGACGAGGACAAGGGCCTGTCGGAGAAGTTCGATGTCCAGGCGATACCAACCCTCGTCTTCCTCGACGCGTCGGGCAAAGAACTCTCCCGCATCGTTGGCCTCGTACCGAGAGACACCATCGTGGGCCGCTTCAAGGCCCACGGCTTCATCGAGTAGGAACTGCCCGGTTTTCTTTGGAGTGCGGGAGCGAAAGCTCCCGCCCTTCCGGTCAAAGCGGCAGCCGTGCTGCCGCAGTGGCTTCTATCGGCCCCGCAGCACGGCGAGGAGCAGGTAGATGCCGATGGCGGCTGCCGCAAGGAAGGCCGCAACGCCGATGGCGGGTACCAGGCTCTTGAGCGCGGTCGGCGCCGCCACCACTAGCAGCGAAGCGCCGATGATAATCGCCGCGAGCACGATGGCGGCAGCGAGCTGGTTGTTGGAGCGGCTCAGGTTCCGGGCAATCTGGCGCAGTTCTTCGTGGTCGATCTGGAGCTTTATCTCGC
>CAZVCQ010000212.1:0-5809 GCA_964626085.1 uncultured bacterium | reverse complement strand
CCTGCTGGACATCAGCGGGCGAAAGGTGTTGGATCTGCGTCCCGGCGCGAATGACGTCAGCCGTCTAAGTCCCGGCGTGTACTTTGTGCGGAGTGTGGCGGACCAAGTCCAACATATGAGGAAGGTGGTTGTCACCCGGTAGCCGCATAACTGAGGTCCGCGAATGATCCAAGGGTATCCAAACGTCTCACAGAGACTGGAGGCATCAGTGACCGCAGCGAAGACCGCAGGAGTCTGTCTGGTTCTGGCCGGAATCGCTCTGGCCGGACCCCAATTTCGTATCGGCACAAAGCTCACGTGGCACGATGGCTCTACCGCTTCGGAGTTGTTGGACTCGACCGGCACGCCACTCGCTCGCGTGAGCTACGAAAAGACGTTCGTGGGCCCGACAGTCGAGGCCTCTTACGGGCCATTGTGGAACGTCCTGTCCGGTCGGATTGACCTTGCCCAAGTCAGCTTCTTCACGTCCGGAGGGAGATCATTGCGGCTGGCTCCGATGCTCGGCCTAAGCCTTATGGCCGAGCCGCCGACGCAGTGGCGGGTGAAGCCGTACGGGTGGGTTGGCTTGCAGACCACGAGATACGCCGGGATGCCATATTCGTCCCTGCCCGAGTTTCAGCATGACGAGGAGACGCACTGGCGCGGAGGGCTGGGCGGCAAGTACAGGCTTACCCCGCGGATTGACCTCTTCGCCGAGACCCAGTGGTACGCGAACGATACGTGGTGGGATGGCGTACAAGTATTCCAGGGCACCTGGATAGCAAGCTGGACCGGGACTGAGGCCGTCGGTCTTGTCGGCGCGGAAGTCGGCGCCCGCTTCGCGCTCGGGAAGTAGCGAGTTAAGAATGCATAGACAGGAGCACCTCAGATGAAGCCGAGATACCTTGCCCTCGCATCGCTTGTGTTGTTGGCCGTCGGCTGTGACGTCTTCAATCCGCGGACAACCACACACTTTCAGACCAGCTCGAATGCGGTGGACGTCTTCGCGCGCAATGACACGTTACTGGTTGCGGCAAGCGACAGTAGCCTGCTCGCCTTCGACATTACAAAGCCGAAGGAACCGCGCGAGTTGTGGCACGCCAACCTTGGCCGCGACTGCCGATGCTTGATTGCCGTTGGCGCAGCCGCGTACGTCGGTACCGATTCCGGCATAGTCATCTATCACCTTCCCACCGGCGACCGGACCCTGCAGTATGTCGCTGGCTTGAGCCAATCTGTGGCCGGCCTGGTCGTAGACTCCACTCGGCTGTACGCCGCAACCGCTGATGGCGTGACCGTGTTCAGCCTGACGTCTCCCGACCCGGTCAGGTACATCCCGATGGCCGGCGAACCAACCGGCGTGGCCCGACACGACTCACGGCTGTTCGTTTCCCTCCGCGACTGGGGCGTGCGCGTGTTCAACATCCTCCCGGGCGACTCGTTTGCCCTCGATACACTGCAATTAGGCAGGCACAACCGGGTCGAAGGTGTGACCGTATCGACGGGTGGGTACTGCATAATCTCGCAGGGAGACTCCGGCACAAGCACTTACTACACTCCATCCCCTGACTCGTTCGGCCCGGGTGGCGGCGGCGGGGGATCCAACATGTCGTCATTTGCGGCCGCCGCGACCGACGGTGTGCAGGAAGTGTCCTTCTACACTGCGGACTCATCCACTGTGACGGTCAACAAGATCATCAACAAGCCGGGAGAGGTTTCTTTCTCGGGAGAGGTGGGGCCGGACCTCTCAGGGTTCACCCGTCGCATCTGCCTCGGCGGCAACGGCTACGTCTACACGGCATCCGGCGACGCCGGCATCTACATCATCCGCGAGTAAGAAAAATCAGACCGCACGGGTTTCAGAGAACGCACCAATAGAACTGCAACGAGGACGAACACAATGAAAACAATAGCACTGGCCATAATGGCCTGCCTGCTGGGCACGGCTGCGGCCGGGCCAACGAATGGTATTTGGAACCCTCGACGGCTCGCATCAAGGCAGCCTGGGTGGAGATCGGGGGCCCGCAGCCTTGAGAGTTCACAGCTGCAGAGATCCGCGACCCGCAGCCGACTTACGCGAGCCGAGTGGCTTTCCTTGCGCCGGCGAACCAGCGCCGGCCACCGGGCGAGTGGTCAGCGCTTCGACAGCCAGTTCATGGTTGATACCGCCATCCACTCGGGCTATGCGTTGACCCAGCAGTGCAATCCCGCAGTCGCCTTTGACGGGAACAACTACCTGGTGGTCTGGACCGCCTGGGACACGTCCTATTACCCCTTCCTGCTGGCCTCCAGGGTCACGCCCGACGGCTCGGTTCTTGACGAGGAGGCCATCCCGATTGACACGGGAGTCTACGCATCGGTAGGCTTTGACGGAACGAACTTTATGGTCGTAGACTGTGGGTTCGGATACAGGGTAAGCCCGTCGGGCACGGTTCTTGACTCAACTCCTATAACGATTTCCTCCAGCTACGTATGGCATCAGCGCCTGGCCTTTGACGGTACTAACTACCTCTCCGTTTGGGAGGACTACCGCGACAGCGTGTCTCAGATTTATGGTGCGCGCGTTACCCCGGGCGGGTCAGTGCTCGACACCGCCGGGATAGCCATCGGCAGCGGGACGGACTGGCTGATGTGTCCAGCTATCACGTTCGACGGAACTAACTTCCTTGTCGTCTGGGAGCAGGATTGCGACTCAGTCACGTCTCTGATTCGTGGCGCGCGGGTGAGTCCGTCTGGTCAGGTACTTGACTCGGCGTTTGTGGTCGATAGCTCGTCCGGCGTTGACGTTTTGTTCGGTCCGACCGCCAGTTCCGACGGCACTAATTCCCTTGTCGTCTGGCAGGATTTCTCCCGTGGCTTGCGCGGCGCCCTCGTCGCTTCGGATGGAAGCGTAGTTGATACCGGTATCGTGCTCGCGCCGCCAATCAATGCCTTTGAGGGCCCGACCTCGCTCTACGACGGGACGGACTATCTCGTGTCATGGAAGGCGTGGTCACCGGTCGACTGCATCCTGGCCACTCGGGTCTCGCGTTCGGGCGTGCCCCTCGACACGCCGGGCGTGTACGTCTGTGCCCCACCGCGAGGCTTCACAGAGAATCCGGCGGTCGCCTTTGATGGAGACAGGTACTTGGTAACGTGGGATGATGACCTCTACGGATGTCCCAACATCTATGGCGCCAGATTGACTCGCCAAATGAGCATGCTCGACACCACAGGCATCGGCATCAGCCGCAGCCAGGGAGCGGCCAACATACAGCACGATCCGTCGACCGCTTTCGACGGCTCGAACTTCCTTGTCGCGTGGGTGGACAACCGGAACATGGCCGGAGCGATTTACGCAGCAAGGGTGTCACCCGGCGGAGCCAACCTCGACCCGGAAGGCATTCCGATCTGCACTCTCGCATCAAACCGCGGCTACCCGTCGGTTGCCTTTGACGGCACCAATTACCTCGTAACCTGGGCCGATGGTAGGCGAAGTGACAGTGCCGACATCTACGGAACGCGGGTTACCAGAGGCGGAAGCGTGCTTGACCCGCAGGGCATTCCGCTCGTGGTCGGCGGCGACGCCCACACATTCCCCACGGCCGCCTTTAACGGCAATAACTACCTCCTGGTCTGGGATGATGTTAGTGATTCGGGCATGTGCTCTATCCGCTGCGCTCGGGTCAGCCAGGCCGGTCAGGTACTTGACCCAGGCGACACGTTATGCACCGCTTGGAGCGCATGGACGCCTGTCGTCACAGCCAACGGCGCCAACTGGCTTGCCGCCTGGCATGACTGGCGGAGTGAGATGAACCCAGGCGTCTACGGTGCGAGGATCACCTCTGCCGGCCAGGTGCTGGACCCCGGCGGCTTTACCATCGGAGCTGCCGACGAAGGCGAGGGCTGCGCCAGTCTCGCTTCTGACGGCACGAACTACCTCGCCGCCTGGGAGAGGATCGACGGGTACATGCTGGACGTTCGAGGCGCACGCATCAGCACAGCCGGGGTATTGCTGGACAGCTTCATGGTGCAGCCTGCAGTCGATTCGTTCGGAACGCCCCCAAGCGCCGGCTTTGACGGCACGAACTACGGTGTTGTCTGGGTCGACTCCTCCTGGGGCTCAGCCTGGGGAATCTCTGGAGCCCAAATCAGTACTGCGGGCGAGGTCATCGATGTCGACCGAATCGCATCGCCGCTTGCATGGCATACGTACTACCCCATGGTCAGTATGGCCTTTGGGGCCGGTAGCCAGGCGCTCTGCGCGTATCCGTGCTGGACCGATGAGTACCAGAGTCGGGACTACAACACGACCAGGATCTGGGGCAGGCTCGGGGCACTGGTTGGTGTCCAGGAGGTGGGTGCTGAGCCTCTCTCATTCGGTTCGATCGGTACTGTCGTCCGAGGTGTGCTGCTCCTTCCAGAAGCCACGAACCGACGGCAAGCTGCACACTTGCTGGACATCAGCGGCCGGAAGGTGATGAACCTGAGTCCGGGCGCGAATGATGTGCGGGCGCTGGCCCCAGGCGTGTACTTCGTGAGAGTGGCTGCGCTGGGCGACGGAGTCTCCAGCCAGAGGCTGGTGCTGGTGAAGTAAGCGCCTTTCAGGGAGCCGGACGCAGGTGACGGAGATAGAATAGGTGATTCCTGTCGCGCGGGCGAGGTCTCCCCTGCCATCACTGACGGCTCACGGCTGACAGACAAGTCTAGAGACGCTGACCATATTCCGCTCTCCGATTTGACATGTGGCAGCACTGGCATAGAATACTGCTAGTGACGGTCGTTCCTGACCGGGCCTTAACGAAAGCGAGGTGAGATGTCCACGAGATTATCGGCTCTGGTGTTGCTACTCGCTCTGATTGTGACCGGCTGCCACCAGCCGGCCGGACCACACCGGTACGGCGAATTCCCGCCCGACACCCGAAGCCAGGTGACAATCGATCAGGACGCCTGGGGCAACATCTGGTTCTGGGAAGGCGATTTCATGCCGCCCGGCTGGGGCACCATCACACCGGTCAGCCGGACAGTGTACGCCTACGAACTGACCAGCTACGACCAAGTCAAACAAGTTCCCTACAGCGCGTTCTTCCGGGACATCCGTAGTCAACTGGTGGCCACTACCACCTCCAATTCAACCGGCTTCTTTCAAATGGAGCTGCCTCCCGGTCGGTACAGCTTCTTCGTCCGGGAGGGCTCGCAGTTCTACGCGAACGGGGGCGACGGTAAGTACATAATGCCTGCGACCGTCGAGACGAACTCCGCTGCCAAGGTGCAGATAGACATCAACTACAGGGCCTGCTTCTGAAGCCAGTAGGGCCGCCGCCAGGCCCTCTTTGATGACTTCCTCCGTCTGACGCCGGGACGCATTGTGCTGCAGCGCTGAGCAGCACAAGCCCAAGCGCAAGCCCCGGCCCGAATCCGAACCATCTGCGTCATCTGCGCAATCTGCGGTTCTCCCCTCCGCGTCCGCACTTCTGCATTCTGCCTTCTGACCTCTGACTTCGCCCCCTTCTGCCCATCGCTTCCTTGACTCCATTTTGCCTGCCGCTAGTATCAGCGCCTATGAAAGATGAAACGAATCACCCGGCCAAGGACGCCGGAACCGTAAAGGAAATCCCCTCCAAGTCAGAGAACTTCTCCGAGTGGTACACCGCGGTCGTGTTGAAGGCCGAACTGGCCGACTACACGCCGGTGCGCGGCTGCATGGTCATCCGTCCCTACGGCTACGCGCTCTGGGAGAACATGCAGGCAAGACTCGATCAGCGTATCAAGGACACCGGCCACGTGAATGCCTACTTCCCCACGCTCATCCCGGAGAGTTTTCTGACCAAGGAGGCCGAGCACGTGAAGG
>CAZVCQ010000211.1:0-5813 GCA_964626085.1 uncultured bacterium | reverse complement strand
TTGCGGGCAGCGGTGAACCCGCCGGACGCGCCGCCGAGCGCTTTGCCCATGGTGCTGGTGATGATGTCCACGCGTCCCATCACCCCGCAGTGCTCGTGCGTCCCCTTGCCGTGCTTGCCCATGAACCCGGTCGAGTGCGAGTCGTCGACCATCACCAGGCAGTCGTACTTCTCGCACAGGTCGCAGATTTCCTTAAGCTTGGCCACGTCGCCGTCCATCGAGAACGCGCCGTCGGTGGCGAACACGCGGAAGCGGGCCTTCTGCACGTCGTCGGACTTGAGCTTGGCCTCGAGGTCGGCCATGTCGTTGTGGGTGACGATGTACCTCTTCGCCTTGCAGAGCCGGATGCCGTCGATGACCGAAGCGTGGTTGAGCGCGTCGGTCAGGATTGCGTCCTCTTCCTTGAGCAGGGCCTCGAACAGGCCGCCGTTGGCGTCGAAGCACGACGAGTAGAGAATCGCGTCGTCCATCCCGAGGAACGCGGCGATCTTCTGCTCGAGTTGGCGGTGGATGTCCTGGGTGCCGCAGATGAACCGCACGCTGGACATGCCGTAGCCCCAGTCATCCAGCGCCTTGTGCGCCGACTTCACTGTCTCGGGATGGCTTGAAAGCCCGAGGTAGTTGTTCGCGCAGAAGTTCAGGACCTCCTTCTGCGGCGCGCCGGCCGGGAACTCGACTTTGATGTCGGCGCCCTGCGGTCCGTAGATGTACCTTTCCTCTTTGTAGAGCCCCGCTTCGCGAACCTGCTTCAGCTCGGTCTGCAGGAACTCCTTCATCTTTCCGTAGGCCATTCAGTCCTCCTTAGCTGAAGGGTTCGAGGGGTCGAGGATCCAAGGATTCCGGCAGAAGACGCCACAGTGTCTTTCCGCCTTACCCTTGGCTCCTTGGTTCCTTGAGCCCTTGATTCCTTTCTTCGTTCACTATCTCAACGCCGGAACTCGTACCGATCCGCGTCGCTCCGGCCTCAATCATCCTCAGGGCGGTCGAATAGTCGCGGATGCCGCCCGATGCCTTGACCCCGATTCTTCCCGCCGCGACCCGGGCAAGCAGCATCACATCCACCACCGTTGCGCCTCCGTTCGAGAAACCAGTCGAGGTCTTCACGAACGCGGCGCCCGCATCAATGACCAGCCGCGTCGCCCTTTCCTTCTCTTCATCGGTCAGCAGGCAGGTCTCGATGATAACCTTCACCGGCCGCTTCTGGGCTGCATCGAGCACCCGGTGGATATCCGAGACGACCATTTCATCAGCGCCCGCCTTGAACCAGCCGATGTTCATCACCATGTCCAGTTCGTCGGCCCCGAGGTTGACCGCCGCTGCCGCCTCAGCCGCCTTGGCCTCGCGCAGCATCGCACCCAGCGGAAACCCGATGACCGTACAGACTTTGACCTCGCTCCCTTCCACCCGCCTCCGGCACAGCGGCACGTGGCAGGAATTGACGCAGACGCTGGCGAAGCCCGCTTCGACGGCCTCCACGCAAAGCTGCTCGACCTGCGCCGGCCGGGCATCGGGTTTGAGCAGTGTGTGGTCAATCAGCCGGGCGATACCCACGGCGGGTATCTTACCAGAAAGCCCGAGCGACTCAAGTCCTGCCACCGGCCGTGCCTGCCCGCCGTTGACTCTCTGCTCCGCCGTCCTACGATTAGCAGCCATGGTCGAGACCTGGCCGAACACTCCGAGGTTGTCACGTGCAACTCGCAGTTCCGCGTTCCTGCTCGTGGCAATCGGCTGCCTCGGGATTGCCAGCCAAATAGTCCTGCTGCGCGAGCTGATGGCCGCATACGGCGGCAACGAGTTCTCCGTCGGTGTCACCGTCGCTGCCTGGATACTATGTGAAGCGCTCGGTGCCTGGCTGGCCGGTCATTCTCGTTCATCGTCCATCGTCGGTCGTCTACCGTTTCTTACTGCTCTCTCGGTCATCTCTTCCCTTGCCGCGGTTCCCGCCGCCGTCCTGGTGCGTCCAGCGCTTGGAGTCCTGCCCGGGGAGACGCTTTCGATCCCCCTCCTGCTCCTGGCAACCTTTGCGGTCGTACTGCTGCCTGCCGCGGCCCACGGCGCGTTGTTCGTAACCGCCGCCGCGCACCGGACGCAGGGCATCGGCTCAGCCTACGTCTGGGAGGGCGTGGGGACGGCACTCGCCGGACTTGCCTGTTTTCTGCTGCTCAGCCGATTTCCCTCGGTGTCGCTGGTGGCGCTGTCAGCGTTGCCGCTCGTCGCGGCTGCAGGGGCGGGGCATGGGCTGCCACGGACGAAATGGACAGCGTGGGCATTAGGACCCGCGACGCTGGCGTCGTTGGCACTATTGGTTTTCGGTCTGCCCGTGGAGAAGCTGGCGTGGAGTATGGCCTGGCGCGGGCAGCGGGTCGCAGCGATCGCCAACTCGCCCTACGGCAAGATTGTCCGGCTTGAGCGGGCCGGTCAGCAACTCATCCTCTACGACGGTCTACCGATCCTGACCGTGCCGTCGACTGCAACCGAGCGCATCGAGGAACTCGCGTTGATGCCGGTGCTCATCCATCCCACACCGCGCCGCGTGCTGGTTCTCGGCCACGACCTCACAATCCCGGCTGCGCTTGGTCGCTTCCGACCGGACATCGAACTCACGACCGTCCAACTCGACCCGCTCCTTGCCCGCACCTGCCTTGCCGCCCTGTCGTCGGACTCCTCTCTCCTCCCTCCTCTCTTTTCCCTCACTATTGCCGACCCAGTCTCGTTCATGAGCACTACCCGGGATACCTTTGACTGCATCATCCTGACCGACGCGGCGCCGACCAGCCTCGGCGAGAGCCGCCTGTTCACGCGCGAGTTCTACCGGCTCTGCCGCTCGCGCCTCGCGCCCGGCGGCTTGCTTGCCACTGCCGGGCCGGGAAACCCGACCGGGCTGTCGCCCGACCTCGTGGGGCTCATCTCGACGCGGCTGCGGACGCTCAGGACTGCGTTTGGACACGTTCTGCCGCTTGCGGCTGACTTCCCGCTCCTGCTCGCGTCCGACCGCCCGTTCAGCGTCGCATCCGAGACGCTGGCCTCTCGCCTCTGCGGGCTCTCAGAAACGCCGAAGCTGCTTGACTCAGGCTATGTCGCCGGTCTGCTCGACCCGTTCCGTCAGCGTGCCCTGGCATCTGCCCTACAACCTGGAACCTGGAACCTGGCAACTGGGACCTCTTCCGCTGCATCCCCCCGCGAGCTGTTCCTGAACATGGTACGCGAGAACCGGCTCGTGTCACCGGCGTTCGGAGCTCTGTACGCACGGCTGGACGGTTTCTCACCCCGCCTTCTGTTGCTGCTCGGCGCGGCGCTGCTTGTTGCGGGCCTCGTTTGCGCGCGGTCCGGTGGCCGCAGATTGGCCTCAGCGGCCCCTGTCGGACAGTGCAGCCGCGGGTTCGCGATTCTCACTTCGGGTTTTTCGGGCGCGGCTGTCTCGTCCCTGCTCATCTTCGCCTGGCAGGTCCGGTTCGGCTCGGTCTTCTCGGGCATCTCCCTACTGATCGCAGCGTTCATACTCGGCACCGTGCTCGGCGCCAGCGTCGGTGCCCGTCCGTCCCTCGTCCTCCGTCCCTCGCCCCTTACCCCCTTGTTCGTTGTCTCGGACCTCGTCCTTGCCGCATGTGTCGCCACCGCCATGGTTCTCGTTCGCGGCGGCCCAGCCGGCGCGTTCCTCGTCGCCAACTGCCTTGCTGGCACCTGCCTCGGGTTTCAGTTCGCGGTCGCCGGGTCCACGGTCCATGGTCCATCGTCCATCGTCTCGGCGCCAGAGTCCGCTGCCCGTCGCGCCGGCGTCCTGACCGCGCTTGACCTTGCCGGCGGCAGCCTCGGCGGAATCCTGACTGCCCTCGTGCTCGTGCCGGCCTTCGGCATTGGCGTCGCGGCCCTATCCGCAGGCACGGTCAAGCTCGTCAGCGCGCTTGTCCAGCTGACGCCATCGCGCGAAGCTTCGCCGCTCTGATTTGACACCACGCCGTCCGCTCCTTAGAATGGCCAGGTGAGAACCTCCCTGATTCTGATCTTGTCCGCCCTTCTGACGGCCACGGCGGGCGCACAGGGCCAGTCACCTGCGGCGACCGGCGCATCGTCGGCCACCGGGACCGGTGGCGGGGCTTCGCCCCTCCTGAAGCTGCCCGGGGTTGAAAGCCCGATCATCTCCGACCAGTACTACCTAGCGCCGGGCGACCGGCTGCAGGTTACCGTCCAAGGCTCCGTCACCTACTCGTATGAAACAGTGGTGACATACGAAGGCAAGGTCGACATCAGCATCCCAGTCAGCGACGAAAGACGGGAAGTTATCGACGTCATCATGGTTTCGGGCCTGACCCTGGCGCAAGCCCAGGATACGCTCACCGCGACGATGGGCCGCTATTTCAAGACGGCCAAGGTCAAACTGACCCTCACCGGGCTCCGCTCCGGCATCGTATTCCTGACCGGCGAGGTCCGGAATCCGGGTGCGTACGACGCCCTCCCGGTCGAGCGCGTCTCGCAGATCATTAGCCGGGCTGGCGGCATCGCGCCACTCGGCACCCGGACCCACATCAAGCTTATCCGGGGCGGCGAGGTCTACTCCATCGTCGACATCGAGCGGTTCGAGACGAAAGGCGACCTGCTCGCCAACCCGTACGTGCAGTCGGGCGACGTCATCCAGGTACCCACGGTAGAAGGTCTCGCTACGGTAAGAGGAGCGGTTTTCGGGCGGGGCGAGTCCCGCTTGCGCGCCCCTACGGTCCTTGCCCCGGAACTGACGAGAGAACGAACAAGTGAAGGCATCTACGAACTAACGCCGGGCACGCGAGTGTCCAACGTGATTTCCCAGGCCGGCGGCATCACCCCGTGGGCGGACCTCTCCAACAGCTACATTGATCGGCTGGTAATAGGTGGCGGCGGCGCGCGCAAAAGGATACCAATTGACCTCCGCCGCATCATCTTCGAGCAAGACTCGGCCAGCAATATCGACATGGCCAACTTCGATGTCGTCGTCGTGCCAGCCTTCGATACGCTGGTGTACGTCGAGGGCGAGGTCACGAAGCCGGGCCCACTCCCATACTACGCGAGCCTGAAGGCCGGTGACTACGTCGGTCAGGCCGGTGGCCCGACCATGTACGCCAACTTCAGATCAATGTACGTGCTGCGGTCGGGCCGGCGCGTGTCAGCACGGAACAACCCGGTTGTGGAACCGGGCGACATCGTAGTGATGCCGCGCATGGGAGTGAAATGGTGGCAGGACTACGTGACGATATTCGGCGCGGTCGCCGTCCCGATCGCGTCCCTCCTGGTGTCGCTCTCGATAGCAGGCAAGTTGTAGCGATACCGTCCGACCAATCAGACGCGGCCAACCCGTCCCAGCTTCCGGACTCGTCGCGCGTGCCGGCCGCCGGCGAATTTCGTCTTGAGCCACACGCCGACAATCCGCCGGGCCAGAGCCACGGTCACAGAGTTCGCCCCAAGGCACAGCACATTGGCGTCATTGTGCTCGCGTGACAGCCGCGCCAGCCGGACGCTGCAGACCAGAGCCGCCCGCACGCCGCGCACTTTGTTCGCGGCGATGGACATGCCGATGCCGGTCGAGCAAATGAGGATACCCCGCTCGGCCTGGCGCCGGGCGACGGCACGAGCAACCCTGAACGCGTAGTCCGGATAGTCGACCCGTTCCGCGCTCGCCGGCCCGAAGTCGATGACCCCGTGGCCGCGCGCGGCCAACCAGCGCTTCAGGTTCTCTTCGAGCACGAACCCGCGGTGGTCCGCGCCGAACGCGACCTTCACTTCACGAACGTCAGCCAGTTGTGCTTGTCCGGATTCTTGCCATCGATGACGGCGAAGAAGGCCTC
>CAZVCQ010000210.1:0-5824 GCA_964626085.1 uncultured bacterium | reverse complement strand
TCGTTACCGAATGCTGCCCGAGGTGCATCTATCCACCTTATCTGCGGATCTGGGGTAGCCGCCGAATGATGTTTGATGCCATGTCATCATCCTACTTACCATATACCGAGGCATTGGATTCCGCTGATGAGTTCTTGCATAGCGAGGACCGGTCTTGTAAGATGGCTGGTTGACCACGACAGGAACGATTCGGCTGAACCTTCGCCTGCGCCTACGACGTCTGCCGCTACTGCCCCATACCTCAGGGACGGGAATGCGAAGAGTCGCTCTAGGCGTCATCCTTGCTGTTCTCTGTGCGACTGGGACCGCCTCTGCGGCACCGACAAGGGACCTTGTCCTTGTCACCAACGCCGGCAGAAGCGATGTCAGGTCAGTTGAACAGACCGGCGCGCTGGTGAACGCCGTCCGGACCGACGGCGTGGTCGCCGAGGCGTCGGCAGCGGAACAGGCCCAGCTCCATGGCATGGGGTATGCGTTCACCGTACTCACCCCCAGTGTCACCGACGCTTACGACGCCAACTTCCGCACGCCGGCACTCGACGGGCGATATCTCACCTATGCGGAGTTCCGCGACACAATGGCGACCATCGCCACGAACAACGCCGGCATCTGCAAGTTGGAGACGCTGGGCACGAGCTATAACGGTAACCTGCTGCTGGCGATGAAGGTCTCGGCCAACCCACTGGTCCACGAGAACGAACCGGCGATTCACTTCGAGGGTGGTATCCACGGTGACGAGAAGATCGGATGGGCCGTTGCCTTCGAAATGCTCAAGTACCTTGTCTCGAACTACGACACCGACACGCTAGTCACCCGGTTGGTGGACACCCGCGAAATCTGGCTCCACCCGATGTACAACCCGGACGGGTACGACACCAACCCGGCTCGTCGCTACAACGGCAACGACGTTGACCTGAACCGAAACTGGGGTTGGATGTGGGGCTGGGAGTACAACATGGGGGACGCACCGTTCTCCGAACCGGAGAACCGGGCTGTGCTCGAACACATCCGGCGCCACCCGTTCGTGATGTTTGTTTCGTTCCACGCGGGCACCGAATTCATCTCCTACCCATGGAGTTGCGACACGGCCGAAACAACGCCCGAGTACCAGATCATGGACTTCCTGTCCCAGCGGTACAGCGTTCCCAACGGGTATCCCTATGGCCAAGGCTCTGTCGGCATGTATCCTATAAACGGCTCGACCAAGGACTGCGACTACGGACAAGGCATGTTGGGCTGGTCAATCGAGGTCCACAACACCAAGACCCCTCCTGCATCCGAAATCGAGCCGACATTCCAGAAGAACCGGACGGCGATACTCGAGTTCTTCGACCGCGCGAACCAGGGCATCCACGGAGTGATAACCGACGTCACCGACAGCCAGCCGGTCCACGCCCAGATCTGGGTCAGCCCGGCGGACTGGCCCAGCTTCAACGACCCGACCCTGGGTGACTACCACCGATTCTATCTGCCCGGCACCTACGACGTCACCTTCCGCGCGCCCGGCTACCGGGATACGACCATGTCCGGTGTAGTCGTTCCTAATTCCGGCGATTCATCCGTCACCGTTGACATGCAGATGACGCCCGACGCGCTCACGCCGCTGTTCGGCTACCGCGTGGTCTACTGCTACAGCGAACCCAGCAGCTACGACGCAGACCCGAAAGCGAACACCGCGTTGGGCCCTCACGACGGCGTCGTCTATCCCCTGACGACCAGCCGCCGGCTCTACCTGGACATGGATCGCGCAGTGCATGACGTCAGCGGCACCGACCTCTCCGTGTACCGCCCGACCGGTTCGGGCACGGCAACGGTCAAAGGCTCCAACTCATGGCAGGGGCCTTGGACCACGATCGGCACCGCCAACTCGGCCCGGACCGACTTCGACCTCTCCTCCGCCGGCCTCGACTCGGTGAGATACGTTGAACTCACGTCTTCAGGCACGTTCAACGTCGACGCGGTCGAAGGGGCAAATGACTACGTCGGCATCTCCGAGGTCGAGTTGCCGGTTTCCAGTTCCCAGATCCCAGGACTCCGTGCGAGCAGCCCTGCGCGCGGCCGGGTTCTGTTCTTACTGAGCCACATTCCTGCGCCCGGAACAAGGCTGGCCATCCGCGACGCGGCCGGCCGGCTCGTTTCCTCCGTCCCGGTCCGCACTTTGTCATTCGTCCTTTCCACTTCGTACTTATCCGATGGCGTCTATTTCGCAAGTCTCAACACTGGCAACGCTGCCCCGGTGCAGTTCGTTGTGACGAGGTAACACATGAAACACGTAGCACGCGGCACTTGGCGTTCGGCGCTGGGCCTGACGTTGCTGGCAGTCTTCACCTTGGCTCGCGCTTCCGACCTGGAATCGCACGTCACCGATTTCACACTCAAAAACGGCCTGCAGGTGATTGTCTACGTCGACGCCTCCGCGCCCGTAGTCTCGACCAACGTGTACTACAAGGTAGGTTCCTACGACGAATCGCAGGGCCACACCGGCATCTCCCACATGCTCGAGCACCTGACCTTCAAACACACCGATATGTACAAGCCCGGCGACTTCGACCGCATCGTGGACTCGGCCGGCGGCAACAACAACGGCTTCACGTCCGAGAACTTCACCGGCTACTACGAGGACTTCGCCAAAGACCGCTACGAACTGGCCCTGAAAATCGAAGCCGCGCGTATGGGCAAGTGCGTGTTCCCCGACTCCGAGTTCGAGAGCGAACACCAGGTCGTGAGCGAGGAACGCCGGCTGCGTGACAACTACCCCGGCACCGAGCTCTGGGAGCAGTTCGGCGCAACCGCCCTGCTGGTTCATCCCTCACGTAACCCGGTCATCGGCTGGCCCGAAGACGTCGCCAACTACACCGTTCAGGCGGCCCGCGACTGGTACCACGAGCACTACAACCCGGCCAACGCCGTGCTGGTCGTGGCCGGCGACGTTCAGCCCGCGGACGTGAAAGCGAAGGCTGAGAAGTACTTCGGCGGACTCAAAGGCGTGCCGGTCACCCGCGCCGACTACTACTCGCTCGAACCGGAGCAGCACGGCGAACGCCGTATCACCGTACGCAAGCAGGTCAGAGTCCCGTCGCTAATCATTGGGTTTCACTCACCGGGAATACGCGACACGGCCGAGTTCTTCGCCGCGGAAGTGGCCGGCTCCATCGCCGGCTCCGGTCGCAGTTCACGGCTGTACAAGAAACTCGTTACCGAGCTGCAGCTGGCTACTTCGGTCTGGGGAGGCAATTCGGTTGACCGTGACCCCGGTCTGTTCCAGATTGCGGTCACTCCCAAGGCCGAGAGCCTGATACCGCGCATTGAGCAGGTCTTCCAGTCCGAACTCGACCGGCTCGGCACGGAGCCTGTTACGGACCGCGAGCTGCAACAGGTGAACAACCAGGTGCTTGCCGGCGAGTACTTCCAGCGAGATGATATCTCGGATATGGCGTACCTGCTGGCACGTTGTCAGATTCTGTACGGCGACTGGCGGGCTATGGAGCTGTATGCGCCCGGCATCGCGCGCGTCACCGCCGAGCAGGTCCGCGACTTCTGCCACAAGTACCTCGTGCCCGACAACCGCACAACCGGCATCCTCGTTTCTGCAAAGGAGGAACAATGAAGCATTTCAGATTGCAGATTGCAGATTGCAGAGTATCGGCCTCCCGTCCTCTTTTTGCATTCTGCATTTTGACCCTTGCATTCTGCATTGTCGCCGGAACGGCGACTGCTCTTCCTCTCTACCGCGACTCCCTCCCCAACGGCCTCATCGTCCTCACCTATGAAGACCACCGGCTGCCGACCGCGCAGATGTCGCTGGTCTGCCGCTCGGGCGCGGCCTGCGACCCCGAAGGCAAGGCCGGCACCGCGGCCCTCACCGCCGAACTGCTCACGCGCGGAACCCCGGTCGTGTCCGGCGATTCAATCACCAGCCTGGTCGAGTTCCTTGGTGCGTCGTTCTGGGGCCGCGCCTCCGGCGACTACGTCGAACTGGGCACACAGGTCCTGTCCAAGGACGTGCCTACTGCCCTCGACCTGTTGTCCGGTGCGGCACTCAGCCCGGCATTCGACCCCAGGGAATTCGGGCTTGCCCGCAGCCGGTTCCTCTCCGGCGCCCAGCGAATCAAGGACTCGCCGAATCGGCAGGTCGACCAGGAATTCACCAAGCTCGTCTACCAGGGCCTGCCCTACGGCCACCCGAACTACGGTGACACGCTTTCGATTCCCGCCATCAACCGCGAGGACCTGATCGCGTTCCATAGGACGTACGTGAAGCCCAACAACTGCTTCATCGTGGCGGTCGGCGACCTGGACCGGGCCGACTTCGTCGCCGCAGTCGGGCAACGCCTCGCGGCCTGGGCTCCATCCGCCGTCCCCGCCCCCTCCCCTGACGCCGCCCCCTATCCGGACCGCGTCAAGGTCAAGCTCATCACCCGGCCGGACATGAACCAGACCTATGTCGAGTTCGGCCACCCCGGCATCACGGCGACCGACTCAGGAATGATCGCCACCCGCCTGATGTCGTACATACTCGGCGGCTCGCCCCTGTCGTCCCGGCTGGGCATCACCGTGCGGGAAGAAGCCGGACTGGCCTATGACGTTCGGTGTTGGTACGACCGAAATACCCTACCCGGTGCGTTCCACGCGACCGTGCAGACGGCCAAGCCGAAGGAAGCCATCGAGAAGATGCTGCACGACATCACGGTGATGCATGACTCAGGCGCCACCAAAAGGGAACTCGAGAAGGCGCACAACTACTACACCGGCAGCTTCCCGCTGACCTACAGCTCGAGCGACGGCAAACGATCCCAGGTCCTGACCATGGAGCTATTCCACTATGGCATGGACTGGCTGGACAAGTTCCCGGATAAGGTCAATGCGGTCACGCTCGAGCAGGTCAACCAAGCTGCGCGCGAACACATCAGCCCCGGCCGGTACTGGATGGTCATCCTCGGTCCGGTGACGAAAGAAGACCTTGGTCTGACCGACGTCGAGTGGATTGAGTAGGCGCGAGACCTGACCGGAAAACGGGGACTGCACCGCGCGTCCGCGCGAGGGACTGTCCCCGCTTTCCGGCATCGGATCGTGTCCCAGGTCCGCCGGCAACTGGTCGCTGCTCTGTCTCTGCCCCAGCCTCAACCTTGGCCTCGGCCTCGCGGCAAAGCCGCGATTGCGTCTCTCGAAGTACCTCTCGTTGTTCGTCAGGAAGTAACGGCAGACGTATCCTCAGCCGTGTAGTCGCGTGCGTCTTCGGCTAGGTCCTGCCCTGTATCTGAACCTCTACCTCAACCTCAACCTTTACCTGAGTCTTCTGCTGTTCCTCTCGCTGTTCGCGAAGTCGTTCCAGTCGTTGTCCCGGACGTTGTTCGCGGCGTTGTTCGGCTGGTTGTTCGAGTCGAAGAACGCGTAGTTGTGGGCTTTGCTGCATCTCGCGCTGTATCGGCAGAGACCACGGGGGAGGCGGCCTGTGGGCCGAGGGGTGGGCGGCAGAATTGTGGTCTGGTTCTGGCGCACTACTACTAATGGGTGCCGGTCCGCACCATGGATTGCGGCAGCAAGGCTGCCGCTTTGCCCGGGAAAAGGCGTGCGCAGGTCAGCACTCCAGCCGGTATCACGCGTTGCTCACGAGAGTTGGGTGCGGTAGCTGCTTCTGGTCAAGACACCCGCACCAGAGCTGCGCGGTTTGATGCCGTCCTGAACCCAGCATTCGCTGCCACATTGAAGGCGCAGGTCATCGCCGCAGTCAGTTTGCGGCTGAACGCGCAAGTTAACGTGCCGCTCACAGCCGAACTCAATCAAGCACTGACGACGGCGTTGAAGTGCGGGCTCGCCGCGCAGT
>CAZVCQ010000209.1:0-5866 GCA_964626085.1 uncultured bacterium | reverse complement strand
CGCTGGTGCCGGGTGACAACCAGGTCCGGATTGTCTGGGACAACCTGCCGGAAGTCACGCCGGACCCGTACTGGCTGAAGGTCGCGAGCGACCCGGACAAGCCGGGTTGGGACCCGGTCTACCGGGGCTACGACTTCCAGGGCTACATGGTCTACAAGTCGAAGAACGGCAGCGACTGGGGAATTCTCACCCAGTGCGACCTCGCCGACGGGGACACGTTCAGCTACCCGCCGGGCGGTGACTCGGCCGGCACGCCGGACAGCCTGTGGATAAAGGCGGCGGACGCCGGCCTCTTCTACAGCGTACTGGACAGCAACGTGACCAACGGGTTCACCTACTACTACTGCGTGGCCGCGTACGACTACAACTTCCAGACCACGGAGTGGGACTCCGCGACGCATCGGATCCCGCTGGACTCGGCGGTCATCATCTTACGCTCCGGCCTGGTGGCCAACTTCTCGACCGTGCCGCGCTGGGACGCTGCAAACTACATCATGCCGACGGCCAGCGTTGTCACCGCGCTGGGCGACACGACCAAGCCGGGCATGAGATGGAAAGCCGACGTCGTCGTGCCAGCTCAGGTTACTGCCGACACGTACGAGTTGCGGTTCCTCGGTCCCGCGTACGGCGGCGGTGCCTCCCAGTCAATCTACCGCTACGTCGTAACCGACCTGCGCAACGACAGCGTGGCCATTGAAACGACATCGTTCAGCTACACAGTCGGCAACACGCTGACCCGCGCGATGCCGGTGCTCAACGGCCTGGCCTTGAGCTGTACGCTGAAACTAACAAACCCGAGCAGCGGGTTTGAATCGGCGCACGTGGCGAGCGGCAACTTCCCACCGGCCAAGCTGACCGGGGGCGGAGTTGCCCCGCAAGGCCTGTGGGCGTTCCGGGCCGCGGACTATGAGGTCGAGTTCGTAACGAGTCCGTATCTGACCGCCAAGGTGTACGACGTGACCCACGGGCGCACCGAAGTGCCGTACTCGGCGTTCAACAACCGCCCTGCCACCCGGGAGCAGGCCAACGGCTGGTGCTTTGTTAAGCGGGGTGGCCAGAACCCAACCGACACGCTCACGGGCGACATGGGCTGGATCTATGTCTGCGGCGCCTATGCCGGAGACTCGATCGGCACCTACTCGAGCCTCATCCAGAACGGCGACAAGTGGATGCTATTCGGCAATAAGAACGGCGGCACGGCCCCGTTCTACAACGTGTACCACATGCTCTCAACACCGGGCGTGGCACAGACCGACACGAACGTGAAGCTCAACGTCAAGGTCGTACCCAACCCCTACGTCGTCTTCAACGCCTGGGAGAAGTCCTCGGAACAGCGCTACGTCAGGTTCACCCACCTGCCCAACGAGTGCACCATCCGTATCTACACTCTGGCCGGCGACCTGGTCAAGGTCATCAAACACAGAGACACGAGGACCCTGCCGCTGGACGAAGGCGGCACCGAGACCTGGGACTTCACCAACGAGTCGCCGGGCAGCGCCGGCACCGCGGTCTCCGGTCAGCTCATAGCATCCGGCGTGTACATCTACCACGTCGAGTCGCCGGTGGGCGAGGCGGTCGGCAAACTGGTCTTCATCTACTAGGGGAGGCAGCCATGAAACACAGAATCACATTCTTCCTGGCCCTGGCGCTCCTGGCGTCCGTGGCGTTCGTCTCTCCGGCCCAGGCCGCGTTTTCCAAGGTCGGCACCACCGGGGCCGCGTTCCTCAAGATCGGGGTCGGCCGGTCAACGGCAATGGGCGATGCCTTCGTCGCCATCGCCGACGACGCGTCGGCCAGCTACTTCAACCCGGCCGGGCTGGCCCAGGTCCGCCGTCAGATCGCACTCAACCACGTTGACTGGATCGCCGATGTCAACCACGAGAACCTCGCCATCGTCCTGCCGATTACCAGCTTCGGCACAGTCGCATTCACCGTTACCGCCCTGACGATGGGCGACATCGAACAGACCACGATCGACAACCCCAACACGGTGACCCGCGAGGACGAAGGCACCGGTCTCTTCTTCGGCGCGTCGGACATGGCCTTCGCGGTCAGCTACGCCCGGATTATCACCGACAAGCTCTCTTTCGGCTTCACGGCCAAGGTCATCAATCAGACTGTCTGGGACATGTCCGCATCGGCGGTCGGGTTCGACCTCGGCCTCCTATACAACACCGGCTTCAAGTCCCTCCGCATCGGCGCCGCGGTCACCAACTACGGCACCCAGCTCAGCTTCAGCGGACGGGAACTTGACTACAGCTTCGGCTGGACCGACTCCGGCCCGAGCCAGATCCAGGGTTCCTACAGCACCACGCCGGTGGGGCTGCCTACATCCTTCCGCTTCGGCATCGCCTACGACATCATCGAGGCCCCGGACCTGGCCAAGGACTCCCGCCTCACCGCCGCAATCGACATCACCCATCCCTCGGATATCAACGAGACGGTGAACGTCGGGCTTGAGTACGGGCTCGCCAACGTCTTCTTCCTGCGGGGCGGCTACATCCTCAACGCCGACAACTCCTACCAGGAGGAAATCGGTTGGTTGACCGGGCTCTCGGCCGGTCTCGGCGCCCGCGCCAAGCCCGCCCAGGGACTGAGCCTCGGCCTCGACTACACCTTCCGCTACCTCAAGTACCTGAAGCCGACCCACCGGCTGCAGTTGACGGTTGGGTTCTAGGCTGACGACCACACGTAGCGTTGCAGGGGCACGGCGAACCGTGCCCCTGCCTCCTTTCGTGCATCCAGGAGTCGAACCACAAAGACACAAAGACACCAAGGTCCTGGATTCCTGGCGCTCTTTGTGCCTTGGTGTCTTGGTGGGGACCTTCCTTTCTGTCCTTCCTGTGTCCGCGGCGCAGTGGACCGTGGGCGTGTACATGTGCGCAGACAACGGGATGAACGACGTCGCCGACGTCGACATCGCCGAAATGGAACAGGTGGGGTCCACGGACGAAGTCAACGTCGTGGTCCAGGTCGACCGCGCGGCCCGGGACCCCCGGCCCGACTGCTACCGCTACTTCATCAGGAAGGACGGCGCCGATACGCTCGCCGACCTCGGAGAGGTCGACATGGCCGACCCGACTACCCTCGCCGGCTTTGCCGAATTCCTGCGTAGTCGCTACCCCGCGAAGAACTACATGTTGGTTCTCTGGGACCACGGCAACGGCTGGTACCCAGGCTACCGGGCCAGCGCCATCTTCATTGACGATTCGCACGGGCATGAAATGGGCGTCGCCGGCGGGGAGTTCGCGCAGGCCTTGGCCGGAGTGAAGCAGGCCCTCGGCAAACGGGTGAGAATCCTCGCCTTCGATGCCTGCCTGATGGGCATGATTGAAGTCGCGGCCGAAGTCCGCGACGCCTGCGACTACATGCTTGCGTCCGAGGCCATAGTCCCGAACGACGGCCTGCGCTATGACGAATTCCTTGGCCGGCTGACCGGCCGCCCCACACGCACTCCGGTCGAGCTGCTTCCCGGCATTTGCTCCGACTACGTCGAGGAGTACCCCGGGCAGCAGGTCGCGCTGTCCGCACTTGAGATGTCGACGCTGGCTTCGGCGCTGGACCTGATGGCGGCTACCTTTCGCGACAGCATCGACCCGGCAAGCCCGGACGTGCGCGTGGCCCGCGCTGCGGTCCAGACGCTACCGGGCAACTCCTTCCATATCGACCTGCTGCATTTCCTTGAGCTGCTCTCGGGCGGAGGCTCCGACTCACTCCTCGCCTCGCTTCGCTCCGCCGTCATCGCCAACCAGCGAAGCGCGGGGCTCGAGAGCGCGTCCGGCATCGCGATCTGGTTTCCGGACAACTACTTCGCCCTGAAAGCCTCGGTCGCGTCGTATATGACGCTCGACTTCGCCCGGGAGTCAGGCTGGCCCCAGTTCCTGAACCGCTACTTCGACAGCGATGACCTGAAGCCGGACCAGCCCGCGATCAGTCAGGTGCGGCAGGGGAACCGCAGCGACGCCAGGTTCTGGTGGAACTCCTGTTTCGACCTTGCTCCGGTGCGGTACGACCTCTACGAAGCGACCCGGCCGGAGGAGGTCTTCAAGGACAATAGCAGTGACTTCTCGAACTGGATTGACCTCGGGTGGACCACGAGCACGCAGCAGGCCCATTCCGGGCAGACATCGTTCTGGTCCGACTCCGTCAGCAACCTTGCGAATTTCATCGAGAGCGCCGAACCACTGAGCCTGCCCGGCGGCGGGCTGCTCTCGTTCTACGCCTGGTATGCAACGCAGGAGTCCTGGAACTCACTCGCGGGTTTCACCCGTGACATCTGCTATGTCGAATGGTCGCCGGACCGGGGCACGTGGTACCCGCTCGATTCGCTCTACGGCGACACCCGGTCATGGCACGAGCGGCGTTACCCGCTGCCACCAGCAGCAAACCTGTACCTCCGCTTCCGCTACGTCAGCGACGCGGGCATCAACGGACAGGGCGTGTTCATCGACGACATCAAGGTCTATTCGTTTGGGGCCATGCGCACGGTGGCGGCCGACATCCCGGACACGACGGCTGCGGTGTTCGGCGTGCCGCGCGACACCACCGGCTACTACTACTTCGTGACCGCGATCGACTCATACGGCAACATCTCAATGGCAAGTCAGTTCGACAGAGTCGAGGTCAAGACCTGGGCTGAGCCCTACACGCGGCCGGCCCCGTTCGCTGGAGAGTGCGAACTTGTCCTCGACTTCCCGGCCGGGGAGAGGCCGGACGTGCTCATCTACACGCTGTCGGGCACCCTTGTGCGAAGGTTCAGAGATGTCGCCGGGCAAGTGGTGGACTGGGATGGAAAGAACGAAGCACAGCGGGAACTGGCTGACGGTCTCTACGTTGTCGTGGTGCAGGGCCGCGGCTTCAAGAAGATCGGCAAGATTGCGAAGGTAGCCCGCGCCGGCGGAGAATAGGCCCTATGGGCCGAATGGGGCCTATTCCGGCTCTGGCAGCACCTTACCCGGGTTCAGGATTCCCTCCGGGTCGAGCGACCGCTTCAGGTTGCGCATTACCTTGAGTTCGGCCGGGCCGAGCGCCTTCATCATCAGGTGGCGCTTGGCCGAGCCGACTCCATGCTCGGCGGTAATCTGCCCGCCCCGCGCTAGCACGAAATCAATCAACTCGTCAACCACCTCTGACCGAACCCGCTGCCACTTGCCGTCGTCGGTGATGGTCCGGCAGATGTCGACGTGGATGTTGCCGTCCCCGATGTGGCCGAAAGGGACAATCGGAATGCCGTACTTCTGCTGTAGCCCGGCGACCAGTTCGACGGTCGCGGGCAGCTCGGAGAGCGGCACGACGACGTCCTCGGCCGTGACCTGCGGGTAGATCTGCTTCAGGGTCTTGGCGAGGGAGCGGCGGGCGGTCCAGAGCCGCTCCTGGTCGGTGGCGTTGTCGGCCACCAGCGGCTCGCGCGCGCCCAGTTCCATCGCGGTTTCGCCGAGCAGGACGCACTCGGCCAGGACCTGCTGCCGGTCGTTGCCCTCGAGTTCGATGAGCACCTGGACCGCGGCATCGGCAAAGGGCAGGCAGGTTCCGAGGACCTGGTTGCAGGCGGCAATCCCACCCCGTTCGATGAACTCGACCACCGCCGGCATCAGCCGGCTGTCGCGGATGACGCGCAGACAGAGCTCCACGCCTTGTTCGAGCCGGTCGAAGGGCACCAGCACGTCGACCTGGTGTCGGGGCCTGGGTACCAGCTTGAACGTCATTTCGGTGATGATGCCCAGCGTCCCTTCGGAGCCGACCAGGAGCTTGTTCAAGTCATAGCCGGTTACGTTCTTGTGGAGCTTGCCGCCGTAGCGGATGATTGAGCCGTCGGCGAGCACCGCCTCGATGCCGCGCACGTAGTCGCCGGTGACGCCGTACTTGT
>CAZVCQ010000208.1:0-5914 GCA_964626085.1 uncultured bacterium | reverse complement strand
CGTCGGGCGCGAAATCCAGTCGATCCTGTGACTCAATGTCGGGTTTAGGGGCCCGGCTGGGCGCAGGAGTCCACAGATTACACAGATTACGCAGATGCTGAGAACGTCGAGCCACAGATAAGCACAGACTCTGCATTGCCCGGACCCAGAACCCCGGAACCCTGGAACCCCTGAACCCGTTCTCTCTTGCGCTAGCGAACCAGGCGACCGATCCGGTTGAGTCGAATCGCCCAGGGCGAAAGTACCATCTTCGGGATACTGATGGGATATCCGGCAGCGGCCGTTGACATGTAGATGACCAGCGGCTTGCCGCGGACGTGGCGTAGCTCCAGCGGCCCGAAGAACCGCGCGTCCTCGGAATTGTCCCGGTTGTCACCCATCACGAAGATGCATCCCGGTGGCACCACTACCGGGCCGAACCGGTCGCGGACGTAGGGCGACAGCTCGGTACGGAAGAAACCGCGCCTCTCCCACGGACGCTGATAGTTCTCGAGTCCCTGCAGCCCCGGAAACGTCCTCGCATCCAAGTGCTGCGCGTAGGGCTCGACCCGCAACTGGCCGTTCACGTAGAGCTGCTTGTCCCGGTACTCGACCGTGTCGCCGGCCACGGCCACGCAGCGCTTGATTAGCGCCAGCGGCGTGTACCACTGGAAGAAACCCTTGGTCTTGTTCCAGAACAAAGGCAGCAGTGGTAACTCCGCCGGGAAAATCCGGCTGGCGCCTGGGGGTACATCCGGGTCCAGCGGGAAACGGAAGATAACGATGTCTCCGCGCTTCGGGCTCGAAACCGGGATGATAGTCTTGTCGGTGAATGGCACCTTCGCGCCGTAGACGAACTTGTTCACGAGCATCATATCGCCGATGAGAATCGTGTTGAGCATAGAGCCGGTCGGCACCATGAACGCCTCGACCACGAACGAGCGAATGACCAGTACCGCGACTATGACCGGGGCCCACTCCCGGACGAGGTCCTTCAGCCAGCGCATGCAGTTAGTTGGACGCGGGGAAGTAGACCGCCGTTGGCAGGCGAAACCACGTGAGGCCGCTGTGGCTCACTCGGTGAAGAGCTCCTTCATCGGCCGACGAGCGAACTCGCGGCCCAACCGCGTCGCCCCCGCCATCCCTTTGCTTGGCCGCGAATGGAGTTCGTCCCAGACCTCGGGCCGCAGAGCAAGCCGCACGCGACCACCTCTGCCCTTGCGCCTGAAATCGACCCGACACCCCGCAGCATGAGTATGGCTGATGTTCCCCTTGCCCATCGTGCAGCCGGAGCTGAATTGGACCCCATCAACGAAGCACGTATGCGGCGTGCCTGCCGGACAGAAGACCCGCGCATTCAGCTCGAACGGCGAGGCAGCCAGTTTCCGACGCGCATACGTACCGGCCTTCAGGCCCAGCACCAGCCACGGACCGAGATGGCCATGGAAGCGCGCCGCCTGCCTGAGCACATTGTCAGAAGCCATGCGCCCAATATACCTGAACCCGGACGGCATGCAAGCCAGCCTGCCGGAGCCGGAATACAACCGCCAAGCGCGCCAAGAACGCCATGGGCCGGGTCGGATGTCCGCAGATGACGCAGATTCCTCTCCCCGACAGAACTTCTGACTTCTAGCTTCTGACATCTAGCCTCTTACTTCGCCCGGCTCACGACCCGCTTTCCCGCGCTTGACGCGCCCACCTCGGCGCGGATACTTCCCCCGTGCTTTTCCTCCTGCTCAAAGTCACGTCCGCGGTCGGCATGGGGCTCGTTCTCAAACGCGCGGACGCCCGTTCGATCGAGCGGCTGCCCCTCATCCGCACCAACTACGCGGTCGCGGCCGCCATCGGCTTCTTCGCCTCGGTCGCGCTCGGCCAGACTCGCATCTCGAATCAGGCAGCCCTCCTCGCCGCGGTAACCGGGGTCCTCTTCGTTGCCGGCCTCCTCATCTGGACTCGCGCCATACAGACAGCGGGACTGGCGCTCTCGGTCGTGGCGATGCGAACAGCGGTAGTCATACCGCTGCTCGCGGCCGCGGTCATCTGGCATGAACGTCCGACCCCGCTCGAGCTCATCGGCAGCGCCGTGGCCCTGCTCGCCCTGTCGCTCGTCCTCTCCGAGGTCGCGCGCGCCAAGGGCGGGGACATGACCGAATTGTCCGACAATACGGATCGTGTCCCAAGCCCGGACGAATCAACCGCCAAGGACGCCAAGACCGCCAAGAATGAACCGAGCCCCGGAATCGACACTCGTCACTCGTCAATCGTCAATTCCTCGGCTCTTCTCTGGCTCGTGCTGCTCTTCCTTGCCGACGGGATCGTGATGATCCCGGCGCTCATCTTCCGCAAGGAACTGTCACTGAACGAGACCATGCCGTTCCAGACGGTCATCTTCGTTGCCGCCTTCGTCGTCACCACGATGCTCTACTACCTGCGCCGACCCCGGCTGACGAGCGAGACGCTCAAGTGGGGCGCGCTGCTCGGCACCGCGAACCTCGGGAACTACCTCTTTCTGGTGTTGGCGCTGTCGGTCCTGCCCGGGCTCGTGGTTTACCCGGTGATCGCCGCGGGCGAAGTCGGTCTGCTGGCCGTTGCCGGTGTTGTCTTCTGGAAAGAGAAGGTCGGCGTCCGCAGTTGGCTCGGCATCGCCCTCGCCGTAATCGCCATCGTCCTTATTCAACTCGGCAAAGCGGCCGTGGCGTAGCCCGCCGTGCCGGAAAGCCGAGCCGGTCATCCGCAGATTTCGCAGACTACGCAGATGTGATAACCGCCAAGGGCGCCAAGAACGCCAAGGTTCGGAGAGGAAGCCCGCAGATAGCGCAGGTTGTTCCACACTCGACCCCTGCCGCTTGCGGCGTGGGGCCGCGGTCAGCTTGTCGACTTGGTCTTGCCAGCTATGCGTTCGGCGACGGCGAGCGAAGCCTCAATCTCGTCGCGGGTCAACTCCGAGGCGACGATGTACGGATACCGATCTTCAAAGTAGTACTGGGTCATCTTCCGGCCGTGCTCGCGGAACTCACCGAACGATGCGTCAAGGCGGACAGCCTCGTTCAGTAGCACCTCAATGTCGTGCACGCGGCGGAGCTTCCAGCCGCGCGCCAGCAGATAGCCCTTCAGGTGCTTCTCGACCGCCTGCTGCAGGTTGAAGGCCGCACCCGGGTAGTCATCGTCGTCCAACAGGCGCTTCGCGCGGTCAAGGTCTCGCTCACCGATGCGGAACCAATCGGCCGGATAGCCGGAATCAGGCTTCGGCATACAGCGTCTCGCCGGTGGCCAGGATTTCTGCAAGGAACTGGTCGCCGATGGCCGTGCGGGCCGCGACTTCGGCCGGGGTCACGACGATGGGTTCCAACGGTATCAGGCGATGCGGGTCGGCCGCAATCCCCGCGACCTTCACCCGCCGGTCAATCGGACGGTCCGATGTTTCCTTGACAATCAGCAGGTCAATGTCGCTGTCCGGCCCCGGATTGCCGTTGGCGTAGGACCCGAACAGCACAATCCGCTCCGGCCGGTACTCCCGCCGAATCTTGTCTACTATTTCACGAATGAGACGTCTCGTCGCTGCCGATGCGGTCACGCACCATTCTAGCGCAGTCCCGCACGCGGTCAACCGCCCCGCCCGGCGTGGTGTTCTGGAAAGAGAAAGTCGTAGTCCCCAGTTGGCTCGGCATTGCCCTCGCCGTCATCGCGGTCGTCCTCATTCAGCTTGGCAAATCGGCCGGGACGTAGTCCACCCGCCCCGTCAACCAACAGGTCTGGGATAACGGGACTGTCCCGCCGAAAATGGGGACTGTACCGCGGCGAATCCGATGCTCGCTCCTGCGGTGGCGCAGCCACACTGCTCCGAGGGACTGTCCCCTTTTTCGGCAAGCGCAGGCGGGGTACACACCCGCGAGGCACTCATCGCGTCGCTCTGTGGACGTGTTCTTTCAGCGGGCTGCCCCATTTTCCACGAGGGGGTTTGGGAGAGTCGGGCGGGCGGGCGGAAATCAGAAGGCCGTTTTGACGATGGTCGCTGTGGCCGCCGTGCCGGCTCTCAGGCCGACCGGTGACAGGAAGTAGACACCGGGCCGAAGTCCTTCACCGACTCTGTCGCCCTTACAGACAGCGACCTGCCGTCCCGTGACGTCCGAGAGGACAAAGAACTCCGTTTCATGTCCGGAAACTTGGGCAATAGAAGTGAAGGGACTGGGCTGAGCCAGCAAGCGAGCTGGATTTGCAGGATGCCTTGTCAAAGGTTCTTCTATGCCGACGTTGCCATTGGAGTCTGTCTTGATGAGATAGACATCGGCACCCCCTGCACCGAACGAACAGGCATAGCCTGCGACGATGTAGCCGCCGTCAGTAGTCGGCTGGACCGAGTAGCCCCAATCGTCACTTGTCCCGCCATAAGTTCTAGTCCAGAGCGTATCGCCTGAGGCACTGGTCTTGATGAGATAGACATTGTAGCGGCCCGGTGTCCCCGCGCCGAAGGATTCGGTCGAGCCCGTGATGACGTAGCCGCCGTCACCAGTCTGCTGGACCGAGTAGCCATACTCGCCATTTGTCCCGCCATAGGTTCTGGTCCAGAGCGTATCACCCGAGGAATTGGTCTTGATAAGATAAACATCCATGGATCCTGCACCGAAGGAGAGCGTCCAGCCTGCAATGATGTAGCCGCCATCACTGGTCAGTTGGACCGAACCGGCCCCATCGAGCCTTGTCCCGCCATAGGTTCTGGTCCAGAGCGTATCGCCCTGCGCGTTGGTCTTGATGAGATAGACATCATTACCCTCGGTGAAGCCTGTGATGACATATCCTGTATCCCCAGTCTGTAGGACGGATTTGCCGCCATCGTCACCAGTCCCGCCATAGGTTCTGGTCCAAAGTGTATCGCCCGAGGCATTGGTCTTGATGAGATAGACATTCGCGTAGCCGCCTGGTGTTCCCGGACCAAAGGAATAGGTACAGCCCGTGACGATGTAGCCGCCATCAGTGGTCTGTTGAACGGAGAAGCCCTCATCGACACTTGTCCCGCCATAGGTTCTGGTCCAGAGCGTATCGCCCTGCGCATTGGTCTTGATGAGATAGACCTCACCATTCCCGGCACCGAAGGAATGTGTATTACTTGCGACAATGTAGCCGCCATCAGTAGTCTGTTGAACGGAGCTGCCTCCAAACCCATCCTCATTCGACCCGCCGTAGGTTCTGGTCCAGAGTGTATCACCCGAGGCATTTGCCTTGATGAGATAGACGTCCTCACCCCCTGCACCGAAGGAACAGGCATGAGCTGCGATGATATAGCCACCGTCAGTGGTCTGTTGGATAGAGTAACTCCCATCAGCGTGTGCTCCGCCATAGGTTCTCCACCAGCTCGTTTGGGCAGAGGCGGTTGAAGTGAGGCAGACAGCGGACAGCAGTGCAATCAGGCACGGCGCGCAGACTTTCTTGGTCACCTTTCCTCCTTCGACGTCCGTAGTTCGCAGCGTTCCGCGGGCTCGGGGTTCCACACCATGGCTCGATTGTACGTCTCGCGGGCGGGCGTGTCAAATGGGCGGGCGGTGCCTATTGCGTCACCCGGCCTCAGGACACCTTGATATGCTTCTGATTCAGACTTGGCAATGGGTCCCCGAAACTCGGGGTCTGGCAGCCCAGCCCGCCGCTTTGACATCCGTCTCAAAGGCCGTATCATACGCTTGGTTGCAGGCCCCGTCCGGCCCTGACGCGGAGCGGGAAACGCAGCGTTTCCTACAATCCGGCAGCACCGTGCGGACGATGGATGCACAAGGAGAGCAAATGGATGTTATACCTGCTGATGTAGTTGAGACGACCTGGAAGGAGATGGCGGCCGGGTCGGTTGCCGACGCCCGGAAATGGGCCGACCGAATGACGAAAGAGCAACCCTTTGTCCTGGCATATCTGCTTGCCGTCGGCGAGAGGGACCTCAACCCAGACGAGG
>CAZVCQ010000207.1:0-5930 GCA_964626085.1 uncultured bacterium | reverse complement strand
GGCAGGCTGGTGCGGTCGCTGACCGACGGCGACGTCCCGCCAGGCAGATACGAAGTCAGGCTGCCTTCGGGCATACTTCCAGCGGGCATCTACTTCCTTCGCCTCGACACGCCGGGCTTCCGGTCGGTGAAGAAGGCAGTGGTGACGAGGTAAGTGAGGAGTTAGCAGGTAGCAGTTAGCAGTAGCAGGGGCGGGCGAAAGCCCGCCCCTGCGGCTGAAACGGAACGCGGCGAACCACGGACACCTGTTTTGCCCGACACTTCTACCGGCAACCAGGGGGTCAATCCGGAGGTGACTCCGGGGTTCAAGGCCGCCTTCACTGCCGCCTTCAATGTGGCAGTCAATCAAGGACTTAGCCCGCCGGTCAGTGGCGCGACGAGTTCGGGGCTCAGTGGGGCCGTCAATTGCGCCCAGACCGGGGAACTCAACGCCGCGGTCAGTCCGAGCTTCGACGCCTCGTTCAGTCCGGCAATCAGTCGCGCGGCGAGTTGCGCAACGAGCCCCGGTCTGACTTGCGCGTACAATAGCGAGTTGAGTCCGGCCTTGAACCGCGCGTTGAGTCTGAGGGTGAACTCGGCGCTGAGCGCCGAGGCGAACGCCGCAGTTCCGGTGCGGGTGCTTTGACCTGCAGCCGGTCTCGTGCGTAAGCTCTGTCAGCACCGCATGGTGTACATTGGAGAGCCGCATTATCTCGGAAAAGCGGTAGCTCCGCTACCGCAATCCAAAGACCTGGCGGTCATCTACATGTAGCGGTAGACCGTTTTCCGACCACAATTCTGCCGTCCACTCCACGGCCCACAGGCCGCCTGGGGAGTAGCATCTGCCGATACAGCGCGAGACACGATGAAGCCTACAACTACGCGTTCTTCGACACGAACATCGAATCGAATGGCGCCGCGAAGAACGTCCGGAACAACGACTGGAACGACTTCGCGAACAGCTTGTGGTACAGCGACGGATTCATCTTGAGATACAGGTCGAGATTCAGGTTGAGACACAGCGCGGGATTCAGCCGAAGACTCAGGTCACGATACGGCTGAAGATACAGCTGCCGGTACTTCCGGACGAACAACGAGAGGTACTTCGCGAGACACAACCGCGCGTTTGGCGCGAGGCCGCAGCGAAGATTCCACGTGCGAGATACAAGGGCGCCAGGTTGCTGGGCGGGGAATCGGTCGCTGTTTCCGGAATGCCTGCGGGCGTGCTGTCGGTTCGTTTCGTCCGAACCGATTCCGGCAGCTCTTCCCGGTGCTTGAAACGGTCACGGCTTTGACTTCGAAGCGACCCGACGCTATCATTAGACGGTGAAGCTACTCCAGCGCTATGCGCTGAGACAATTCGTGCCGCCGTTCTTCCTGGCCATCCTCGTTCTGACATTCGTACTGCTGATGGACCGGCTCTTCCTGCTTGCCGACATGCTGGTGCGCAAGGGCGTCGCGGTCGGGGTAGTATCGGAAGTCGCGCTTCTGTCCCTGCCGTTCGTTGTCTCAATGTGCGCGCCGCTGGGCAGCCTTATTGCCGGGGTGATTTCGTTTGGCCGGATGGCGCAGGACAACGAAATCCGCGTCATCCGGGCGGCCGGGATCAAGGCGATACGGTTGTTCATGCCGGTTGCGTTTGCCTGCCTGCTGCTGATGGCGGCGATGGTCGGTTTCAACGGCTACATCGTGCCTGAAGCCCAGCACCAGGTGAGAAACCTGCTGGCCGACGTGGCGCGGAAGCGACCGGCGATGCGGGTCCGTGAAGGCGAGTTCATGGACGATTTCCCGGGGTACATGATCTACATCGGCTCGATGGACGAGCGGCGCTCGACCGTGCACAACGTCGCGCTATTCGAAACCGGTTCCCGCAAAGGCACGCCCGGATTCGTAACCGCGCCACGGGGCGACATCGCGTACACACCCGACGATGCCTACATGGTTATGACCTTGTTCGACGGGGAGATGCACGAACTGATCGATGCCGGCACCTACCGGCGGCTGCTGTTCAAACGACATGTCATCAACGTCGCGATGGACGACAACCTGGTCCGGCGGGACCGGGAGTTCCGCGGCAACGAGGAAATGATGCTGCCGCAGCTCACGTCTACGATGAAACGACTCGACCGGGATGTCGTCGAGCTGAAAGCCAAGGCGGATGAGGCCGGAAGGAAAGCCAAGGTCAGCGAGCCGGACAGACTGAAGTACGACGAGCTGAAGTCCCGCGTCAAGTACAAGAACCTGGAGGTCGCGCGCTACCAGGTGGAACTGCAGAAGCGGCTTTCACTCGCTTTCTCGGCCTTCTTCTTCGTGCTCTTCGGCGCGCCGGTCGGCCTGCTGCTTCGACGCGGAGGAGTCGGGACCGGCTTCATCGTCGGGCTTATCTTCTTCGCCCTCTACTACGTCCTCCTGCTGGCCGGAGAGAACATGGCCGAGTCGGGCAGGTTGTCGCCTTTCGTCGGCATGTGGCTGCCGAACATCATCCTCGTGCTGCCAGTTGCCGAGTTGTTCCTGCGTGCGTTCTATGAGAAGTCGCTTGTCCGGCTGCTGGGCTTCAGGTCATGAAGATCATCGACCGGCACCTGCTCAAGGAACTGGTGAAGTTCGCTCTCATCGCGGTGGGGAGCGTGGTAGTCATCTACCTGCTGATTGACCTGTTCGAGGAGCTGAGCTACTTCACCGCCCGCAAAACCGGCCTGGGGATAGTCCTGCTCTACTATTTCTACAGCCTGCCGTCCGCAATCAGCCTGCTCTACCCGGTGAGCATGGTGCTGGCGGTGTTCATGGTCTACGGCCAGATGACACGCAACCGGGAACTGCACGCGCTGGAGAGCGCGGGTATCTCGATACTCCGGCTGTTCGCACCGGCCATCGGCTTTGGCCTGGCCTCGGTAGTGGTCTACCTTGCGGCTAACGAACTCGTCACCATACCTTTCAATGCCCGGCTTACCGACCTGCGCCGGCAGAAGATCGAGCGACGCCAGTCCAACCAGGTACAGAAGCGACAGAACCTGTACTTCGTCGGCGAGGAGGGACGGGTCTACTACATCCGGGAGCTGTCGTCCGACGGTGTGATGAAGAACTTCAGCGTCAGCGAGCCCGACCCCGACCGGAGGGTGAAGCGACGCCTTGATGTAGGTGAGGCGGTGTGGCGCGACCGGGCATGGTACGGGCGAAACGTCGATGTACGGACTTTCGACGGCCTCGGCAACGAGGCGCTTGAGCATGACGACAGCCTCAAACTCGACATGATTCGCGAGACCCCGGTTGATTTCGCCAGCACTTCGCGGCCGGTCGAGGAGACGTCGACCCGTGCCCTGCGGGATTTCATCGGTCGCATGAAGCGGGCCGGGGAGAACGTGGCCCGGGAAGAAGTCGAATACTACTATCGGTTCTCCTATTCCCTTATCGGGCTCGTGGTGGTACTGCTCGGGCTGCCGCTGTCGGTACGTCTGAGGCGCGGCGGCGTGATGTTCGGGCTCGGCCTCGGGTTACTGCTATCGTTCCTGTACTGGGGCGCGATCCAGACCAGCCGGGCCTTCGGCACGTCACACGTCATCAGCACCGCCCTGGCCGCCTGGCTGCCCAACATAGTGTTCGGCGCGGTCGCGCTTGTACTGGTGCTCAATGTGGACCGCTAGGATACTGCTGCTTGGCGCTCTCGCCTGCATCGCGTTTGCGGGCAGCCTGCCCAAGGGCATCGTCTGCGATGCGGACTCGGATTGCTTCTACGTGCCGCCGCGGATTGCGGAAGCCGGCGGGCGCGTTCCGGCGCTGCTGATACTCCACTGCAATGGGGCCGTGCCCAAAGACCTCGACACCTTCCGGCTGGTCGCCGATTCACTCGGCTGGATCGAAGCCACATGCCATGCCACCCGCAATCACCGAAGCACAGATTCGAATGACGTGGACATCGTGCGCACGATACACAAGTTGCTGACGCGCTACCCGGTTGATTCGAGCCGGTTGTTCCTTTTTGGATTCTCAGGCCAGGGAGTCCAGGCGCTCGCTGAGCTGTTCCTACACCCTGACCTGGTGCGGGGCGTGGTCGCGGTCTGTCCCCACGCGGCGGCAGTGCCGCTTGCCGCCTGGGAAGAGCTCCAAGGACACGCCATCTATCTCGTGACACGGAAGCAGGACTGGAACCGCATAGAGAACGAGAAGATGTACAAACTATTCAACGAGAACGGCGTTCCGACCGAACTTGTCACTACGCCCGGTGAGCACGGCAACGGCCCGGCATCGGAGGTCCTGACCGGGTGCCGCTGGCTTGGACAGGCGTCCGGGAACTGACTACCCGGCTCTGCCCGAACCCATTGAGCTGAGCAGTTTCACCAGCCTCGAATAGCTCAGGCAGTTGACGACGTCGTCTCTCGTCAGCCAGGCCCGGCGCGCCACTATCACTCCATAGCGCATCCAGCCCAGGTCGCCGGGAGCGTGGGCATCGGTGTTGATGGCCAACTTGACCCGGGCCTGCATTGCCCGGCGCGCCCAGACGTCATTCAAGTCGAGCCGCCCGTAGAACGCGTTTATTTCCAGTATCTTACGGTGTCTTGCCGCACATTCTATCACCTGTTCGAGGTCAATGTCGTAGCCTTCCCGGCGGCCGATAATTCTGCCGGTGGGATGTGCAACGAGGTGCACGAGCGGGCTGGTCAGTGCCGCGCACATCCGTTTGGTCGCATCCTTCTTGAAGCCCTGGTGGATCGACGCGACGACAAGGTCCAGCCGCTCCAGTGCCTTGTTCGAATAGTCCATTGAACCATCGGTTCTGATATCGACCTCGGAGGACTTGAGAACTTTGAAGCCGCGTGACTTCGAGTTGAACCGGTCCACACGGTCGCAATGCCGCAGCAGATCGTCTTCGCTCAGGCCGCCGGCATACCCGGCCGACGTCGAATGGTCGGTCAGGGCAGCGTGAGTGTAGCCCAGTTTCCTGCAGGCTTCGACCATCTCCTCGAAGTCGGCCGATCCGTCTGACGCAGAGGTATGAACATGAAAGTCACCCTTGATATCCGCGCGCGACACAAGCGTCGGAAGGTGGTCTCCGGCTGCGGCATCGAGTTCACCGCGGTTCTCACGTAGCTCGGGTTCGATGTAAGGGAGACCCAGGGCGACGTAGACTTCCTGCTCGGACCGGCCCGCGACTCGCTTCTTGCCGCGGAACAAGCCGTACTCCGACAGCTTCAACCCCTGCTTCTGGGCCAGGGCACGGAGCGCAACGTTGTGGTCCTTTGAACCGGTGAAATACTGCAGGGCAGCTCCGTATTCCGGTTCAGTCAGGACCCGCAGGTCAACCTGCCTCGTCTTGCCGCGGCTCTCAAGCCGGACCGATGCCTTGGTGCCGCCGGCTGCGAGGACCTCCTGAATCCGCGGATGCGCGGTGAAGTGGTTGATGATCTCGTCCGCGGCGGTGCCGGTGGCGAGAACGTCGATGTCGCCAATCGTCTCCTTGCCGCGCCGCAAAGACCCGCCATACGCCAGTCGGCGAACGCGACGGCACCGCTTCATATGGTCTACGACCGCATCCGCCAGTTCGAACGCTTCGTCCAGCAACATACGCTCGCCGGTCAGCTCCGCGGTCAAGATGCTGTGCAGGATGTTCGCGCCCCTCTTCTCTCCCATCCCCGGAAGCTGGGCGAACCGACCGCTCTCGATTGCCTGCTTGAGTTCGGCCGGGGTCGTCACGCCGAGCTCTTCGTACAACTGCTTCACGGTTCTGGGGCCGACGCCCTGGATGTTCAGCAGTTCGAATAGGCCGGCGGGCAGACCGGAAATCGCCTCGTCGTACTTCTGCATATGGCCGGTCGAGAGGTACTCGTGGATCTTCTTCGCGATACCCGAACCGATGCCGGGCACTTCCTCCAACTTCGCTTCGGCGTCGAGCGTTTCAATATCGACGCCCAGGTCGGTCAGCGTTCGGGCCGCCTTTCGGTACGCGAGGACATGGAA
>CAZVCQ010000206.1:0-5939 GCA_964626085.1 uncultured bacterium | reverse complement strand
CGTTGTGCCCGGGCACAAGCGGCACCGGCGTGTAGCAGCCGATGAAGTGGCCGGTGCCGGAGTGCTGGACGAAGTAGCAGCCGTCTGAGCGATAATCGACGAGCATCGGGTCGAACACCCGCTCGACCGCTTCGGTGACAAGCGACTCGTGCCGGTCGGCTTTCACCGGGACCTTGACCCCGGCCATGGTTCCGACTTCGTCGGCCCAGCATCCAGCCGCGTTCAGGAGCATGTTGCACGAGTACTCGTCGCCCTTGGCGTCGGTGACCGATATGACCTTGTCGCCTTGCTTGTTGACTCGCTTGACTTCGCAGCCCACGACCAGCCCGCCTCCCAACCGCTTGATGCCTTCGAGATACCCATACGTCACTTTGAAAGGATTGGCCTGTCCGTCGGTCGGGCAGTACGCACCGCCTATGAGCCCGGTCGGGTCAAGACCAGGCGCAATCTTCTCGCATTCGTCCGGCGAGACGAAACGGACGTCGAGGCCGTATCTCTTCTGGATGGCAATCGCGTCCATGAACGCCTGCTTCCGCTTCTCGTCGAACGCGAGGAACAGGTACCCGCCCTGGTACCACTCGACGTCTTCTCCGAGTTCGTCGCCGAGGCTCCGGAACAGACGGACGCTCTCCATCATAACCCTGATTGTCAGGTCGTGGGAAAACTGAGCCCTGATGCCGCCAATGCACCGGCCGGTTGAGCCCGCGCATGGGAAGTCACGCTCCAGAACGAGCACCCTCAGGCCGTTCCTGGCGAGGTAGTACCCAGTCGCGGCGCCGATGACCCCGGCGCCGATGACGACTACGTCGGCAGTGCTACGCACGTGCCGACTCCAAACCCGAAACCCGAATCACGCACTGTCGGACAGGGGCCGTCGAGGCCAATGACGATTCAAACCCGAATGACCCAAACCCGAAATCGGAGCGGGTCAGCATTTTGCCATTGTGCAATTCGTGCTTCATTCGGGCTTACGGTTTCGTGCTTCGGGTTTCGTCCGCATAAGACCCCAGCAGGCCGAGCGGCAAAGGCTTCAGCGGTGGCCTTGGCCTGGGCATCTTCTGCTCCGATGCGGGAATCCCGGTCTCTTCTTGTATCAGCCGGGCGATGAGCTTAAGGCAGCCCCGGCCCTGGCAATGGCCCATGCCGGTACGCAGGACCCGCTTCACCGCTTCGAGCGAGGTGTAGCCCATTCGGATGACTCTTCGCACCTCGGCTTCGCTCACTTCCTCGCAGCGGCAGACAACCACCGGCGAGTGGTGAGTGACAAGTGATGAGTGATGAGTTCCCGAGCGCTTTCGGACCTTGGACTTTGGACTCTGGACTTTGGACTTCGAAGTCCCTGTCTTGTCCTTCGTCCTTTGTCCTTTGTCCTTGGTCATTGGATGACCTTCCTGACCTGCTCCGTGGCAAAGTCGCTGACCATGCTGCCGAACCCGGTCTTGGGAGCAGGCAGCACGATGTAGTCACAGTCTTCGAGCTTCGCGACCTGCTTCGCGTACCCGACCGCGTCGAGAAACCCGCCGAGCGTGTCGACGATACCGACGCGTTTCGCGTCGAGCCCGGACCATATGCGTCCCTGACCGACGGAATCCACCTCCTCGAATGAGAGCTTCCGACCGGTCGCGACCTTCTGCACGAACTGACGGTACCAGTAGTCGACCTGCGCCTGCATCATCGAGTCTTCTTCCGGCGTCATCGCCCGCATGTCCGACATGGCGTCCGCATGCTCGCCGCGCTTCACCGCCTGACGCCGCGCTCCGAGCTTGTTGTAGAGCCCTTCGGTTACGAACTTGGAGTTGAACACGCCGATAGAGCCGGTCAGCGTGGTCGGCATGGCAAAGACCCGGGTCGCGTTGCAGGCGATGTAGTACCCGCCGGAACCGGCGACCCCGGCCATCGAGGCGATGACCGGCTTCTTCTGCCGGCACAGCTCAAACTCGCGCCAGATCATGTCCGACGCGAACCCGTCACCGCCCGGCGAGTCAATCCGCAGCACGACCGCCTTGACCCGTTTGTCCTTCCGCGCCTGACGGATGGCTCGCACCATCGTCTGCGCGCCCATCGTCACCGAGCCGGTCAGGAAATCGGTCCGCGACTCGCCGGTGGCAATGCTCCCTGTCGCGTAGACAATCGCGATTGCCGACTTCGGCGTCCAGTCCTCGATTTGGGCGACGTCTTCCCGATACTCCTTCTCGCTGACTTTGCTCAGGCCCTTCAGTTCCTGCTTGAGCAGGCTATCAAGCTGGTCGTGGTAGCAGACGGAATCCACGAGCCCGTTCTGCTTCGCCTGCTCGGCGTTGAAGAACCCGATGTTGACCAGCGCCTCCAGGCTGTCGCGGCTGACGTGCCGGCCGGCTGAAGCCGCATCCAGGAATTCGCCGTAGGGAGCATCAAGGTACGCCTCCAACTGCTCGCGGTTCGGCACAGTGAGTGAGTCCTCGGTGAAGGTCTCGATTGCCGACTTGTACTTCCCGTGCCGGGTGCCGTCGAATTCCACGCCCAGCTTCTCCAGCGTCCCCTTGAGGAATATCGTGCCCAGGCCCATGCCCGGAATCGTGACGTCGCCGAGTGGATGGGTCCAGACACGGTCCGCGACTGAGGCAACGTAGAAGCTCCCCATGCCGAGGCCCGGCGCGTAGACGACGACCTTCTTGCCCTGCGCCCTGAACCGAGCCAACGCCTGGCGTAACTCCTGCAACTGAGCGAAGCTTCCACGCATGCCCTCAATCCGGAGCAACAGCGCTTTCACGCTGTTGTCTCTGCCGGCGCGGGAAATCAGGTCAAGCAACTCCCAGGACGTGCGCACGCTGCTTGAGCTGAGGCTGAAGCCGGGTTTCCGGTCGACTATCTCCTCGCCC
This sequence comes from uncultured bacterium, assembly GCA_964626085.1. Classification (GTDB taxonomy): domain Bacteria; phylum Hydrothermota; class Tepidihabitantia; order Tepidihabitantales; family Tepidihabitantaceae; genus UBA2258. The sequence continues at coordinate 3,081 of CAZVCQ010000206.1, read as the reverse complement.
AACTCTATTTCCACGTAGCGGTTGCCGCGAGTCATGCTCGTCCGCCGCGCCGGAGTCCCGGCCCGCAGATAACCACCGGCCTCACGAGGGCTGTAGGTGCCGACTGCGCCGACGCCGGCCTTGCCCAGCCCGAACGAAAGCCCGGCCACGTACCGCGTGTCCTCCCAGTCCTCACCGAAAAACGCCTTTACTCCCAGTTTCAGTCCATCCACCGGCTCGGCTTCGAACCCGGCCATCGGCCGCAGCGGAGTGATAATGTCCGTCTCGCCAAACAAGGTGAACCGGTTGCCGATTGGACGCACCGCGGCCCCGAGCGCCAGCCGGCCCCAGTCGTGGTTGAGGTCATTCCAGGTGGCGCCGACTGAAACCTGCTTGAACGGCCGCGCCAGTGCCGACAGATCCCAGCGGTTGAGCGTATCGCGCCTGAACCGAAGTCCGGTGTAGAAGCCGTTGCCACCCGTGCCCAGCGCGACGCCGTATCGCGACGGCTCCGGCTCCCAGTAGGCAGCCAGCGGCCCGGCCTTGGCAAGGAAAGTCGTGTTGGAGAAGAAATCGGACCAGAGCGCCGGCCGGAAGTTGTAGATGACGAAGAACTCCGAGCCGGGCCGCGCCGCGAGGCCGGCCGGATTCGCCAGCACGGCCAGCGCATCGTCAGTCCCGGCCAGCGACAAAGGCATCTGCGGCGTCACCGCCAGCATCAGGAGAACGGTCAATCCGGCAATCATCCTGCCCCCTTTCGACCGACCCGAATGCCGCGCACCGTGTTCCAGTACCGTTTGGGCACTGCCACGGTCACCACCGCGCAGCGATTCAAGGCCTTGGTATCAAGCACTTTCACTACCTTGCCTCGACATACCTGCCGACCGGCCCGGTCAAGGCACGCAACCCGTGCGCCCGTGTCCGGTCTCGGCAGGAGTTCGTACGGCATAGTCACCGTGGCCTCAGTCCTGGAGAAGTCCCTGTGCACGACGAATATCGCCAGCCCCGGGCACTTGGAGATGCAGAGCGTGCAGCCGTTGCACTTGGAGAAATCCACCCTGGGAGTGTCGGTCAGTTCGCCCTCGATGGTTATCGCCTTGCGCGGACAGGCGTAGGCGCAGGGGTTGCAGGGGATGTTCTCGATACACTCAACCATCACCACCGGCCCGGCCGCCAGTCGCTCCTTTGCCGGCGCCGCTCCTCTCGCGGCAAGGTCCTTGGGCGAGAGCACGCCTGACCGCTGGTGAGGCAGGAGCGTCTTGCTGCGCGGACCCGGCGACTTCGGCATGGAGGCCGATTATAGACGCGCCGCCCCGGTAGTCAAGCAGCCTCGGACGCCCCCCGGAACCGATATCTAACCAGGAAAGCACGAAATAAACGAAACGAACGGGTGCAGGATATCAGAAGTCCGTTTCATTCCGTTTTCGTGACTTGGCCTCAACGGCCCCTGTCAGACAGTACGTGGCCATCTATTTCGGATTCAGAGGGACGACACCAAAAGCGAGCGGCAGGCCGTTGCCGGGCCTGCCGCCATTCTAACGGCTCGGGCTAGTCTTTCTTCGAATAGAGGAGAGTAAGCGACGTCGTGTTCGAGTCCTTTTCCTTGGACACGGTGAGGGTAACGAACTCCTTCTCATTCTCCGTGCCGTAGGACATGATGGTCGCATCGTCGTTCTGCATAGTCGATGAGTTCTTCCACGAAGCCAAGGCCTTCTTGTAGAAGTCGATCACGTTTGCGGTCGGGTCCTTGGTTTCAAACGTGTAAACGGTTCCGGTCGTGCCATCTTTGCTCATCGACCAGCGGGCCTTGGCCGTTGCGTTCGGATAGTGCAGGAACGCGGGCAGGCCGGACAGGTCGACGTTGCTGCCGACGTCGATGTTCGCCTTGCCGCCGGTCGACTTCTCAACCGCACCCTCAATCGCCTTCTCGGCCATCTTCTTGGATACGTCCTGGCCGCACTTCATGCAGCCGACGCCGGTCACCACCACGAAACTGAGCACCAGACACAGCGCAATCAGACCGATTCTGGACATGCTGCCTCCTTGCCGGTTAGCGGTCTTCGGACCTCTTCACGGACGCCAGGTCTCACCGGCGCCTGCCCCGCGGGCCAGGCCCGGTCTACTCCGACTTCTTCGCCTTAAACTCGCCGGAGCCGTCGGTCGGCGCAACCTCAAACGTGAAGCTGCCACCTCCGACCAACTCGAGCTCATCACTGTAGTACAAATCCTGTTCCTCGACGACCTTGCCCGACGCGTTGATAACCTGGACGAGGAACTCTGCCTCCCTGGGCCAGGTGAACGTCCAGGTCTCCTTCTGGCCGTCAGCACCGTAGGTCACGCGCGCATGGCGCTTCGCGTCCACCGAGGTCCCGAACCCGAGCAACGCCGGGCTGCCGACCGCATCTTTGCACGTCCACTGTCCTTCACCCGAGTCACAGGTCACCGTGATGTCGTACGTTGACGGCAGTCGCAGGTCAACGGTCGCGGGCATGTTCAGCCTCGAGGTTACGGCCGCGCCGGTATCCGGCTTCGCGACCACCGTCATGCCGGAATGCGCGGGCAGGCTGAACCAGAGCTTGGCCCCTCCCTCTCCGGCCCGGACTCTGAACGAACTCTTGTCCCAGGCCTCGCTCATGTTGCCCTGCACCTGAAACCCGGCAGCCGTCGCCAGGGCGGCGCCGGCCGCTACCATCATCATGAATCGCTTTACAGGATCTCCCTTTCGACCTTTTCTTCCTCATCGAAACACGGCAGCAGATTCTCGAACTGCATCACCGACCAGACCGCCACGCACGGCTGACACTCCAGTTCGGTCAGCTCTTCCGGCAGCTCCGGCGCGGGCAGGTCCCGGTAAACCAACGGTGGAAACTCGTACTGCGGCAGCACCAGGCCCTGGATGCTCGCCCCCGCCGCGTAGCCGATGATCCGACGCGTCCGGTCCGAGACGATAAGGTTCTTCCAGAACCCCCGATGCTCACCGCGGATGTCATAGAGCGTCGTCCCCACCATGAACCCGCGCGGTCTGCCCTGGAAATCGTACACCACCGGCTCGCGTAGACGGAACACGGCCTTTCCCCATTTGTTGTACAGCACCAGCTCCCT
>CAZVCQ010000205.1:0-5939 GCA_964626085.1 uncultured bacterium | reverse complement strand
TCATCAGCGACCTACGATTGTACTGCATGGATCCAGTATGACATATAAGGGTGACTCAGAGTCGGTTGCCGGTTCGCAGTCTCAGTGCCAGCATCCGCGTTGATCCATGTTAGTCAGTGGTCATCCACTCCGCATCCGTCCGGAACCTGACGACATTGGCGGTTATCTGGTTTCCCATCTGCGATTGTCGAGTGTCGATTGGCGGAGCGTGGTCAGGGCCGCTTGGCGATGGCCGTCTCGACTGCGAGTCCCCACATCGATTGTGTCCGGCGTTCCCGGACTTCGAACCCGGCCCGAGCCAGTTCTCCGGCGGCATGAATCGGCCGGCAGTCAATCAGCTTGGGCCAGCGGTTGTGGCTCCATCCGTAGAGCCGCAGCATCAGTGTCCGCGGCCCTTCTGCCGAGAGCGAGACCACTGCCATGCGGCCGGACGGGCGCAGTACGCGCCGGCATTGGGCGAGGACGCCTGGGACCTCGGTCGGGGAGAAGAGCTCGAGCACGAAGCTGGCGAACACGGCGTCGAACCGCTCGTCCGGGAAGGGAAGGTCGGCAGCATCGCCCTGCACCAGGCCCACGTTTTTCTCAAGGCCGGCGTCGTATATGCGAGCCCGGGCACGTTCGAGCATCCGGGGTGAGAGCTCGATTCCGTACGCCATGCCGGTCTCGCCCACGGCACGAGCCAGCCGAACAAGCGCGTAGCCGGTGCCGGGCCCGATTTCGAGCACGGCTTCACCCGCACTGATGGAGAGCAGGTCTATCGCCTTGTCTTTGTAGCGGTTCTCGAACGTGCCGGCAAGAAGGTCGTAGGACCAGCTCAGCCGGTCGTAGTTCTGCCTGGTCTCTTCGCGAGTGGACACCGGGCGCTAAAGGCTTGCGAGGCGGCGCTCGTAGTCCCTGACGATGTGCTTTTTGCCTTTGCGGATGACCTTGTGGCCTTCGGCCGCAAGGAGTTTCTTCAGGGCCGTGACGCCGCCGGGGTACTTGGGGTTGAGTTCGCCCCCGGTCTTGAGCGTGCGCCAGTAGGGCGTGACGTTCTTCTCACCTGCGGTACGACTTTCCTCGGCCGCGTGCGCGGCAATCCACGCAAAGATCCCGGTCGTCATGGGGCAGGCGATGTCGGTGCTGTGCTTCCTCGCGAGGCAGGTCCGGATTTCGTTGATGGTCATGAGCCTGCCCTTGGGCACGCGGCGCATCACCTCGTCTACCTCCGCAGGGGAGGGTATTACCATCGTCTTGGGCAGGTCCTTGCTCTCGGCCAGCTTCTCCCGCCAGGTCTTCTTCGGTGTGCTCACTGGTCCTCCTTTCGGCGCTATCGCTTCTTCTCGGCGAGCATCTTGAGCGCCTTCTGGATGCGTGCTTTGCGGGTGTCGGGCCGCCTGGCCTCGGTTATCCAGTCAACGTACTCTTTCTTGTGGGAGTAGGGGAGGGAGGAGAACAGGGAGTCGAGAGTGGGGAATCGGGAGAGCGTGGCCTTGAGGTCTCTGGGAATCGTGATGACGCGGTGCTTGGTGTCGGGTTCCCTCGTGACGTTTGCCGCGTTGCGCATCGCGACTATCTTCTCATTGGACTTCTTGACCGGCATGGTGGTTCCTTCGGTTCGGTACGTTGATGCTAGTCGCACGGTAGCCGGTGTCAAGTGCCCCGTCCACTGCACTTCACCGTCCGTTCCACGCAACCTGCGGGCCGAACTAAACCGCCGTCGGCAGGACGCGATTCGGTCCTCGGTAACATCTTCCTGACCTGATTCGTCTAATTGTCGAGATGGCCGGCATCGGTGCAGCGGAGGTGCGGTTCACCGAGGGCGGGCCAGGTGTTGCAGGTGCCCTACAAAGCGGAGGTTATGCATGTCTCAGGAGAAGATGGACGTCGGGTCTGGGGAAGTTGAGCCTATCATCGGCACCGGCGTCAGCGTGAAGGTGTCGTTCCGGAAACGGTTCCGTAGGAGTTAGCCATGAACAGAACAATATCGAGACTCTGTCTCGTGCTGGCGCTCAGCTCAGCGGCGTGTGCGCAGCCCAGCCTGGTCAGGCCTGGTGTGGTTGCCGCCGGCGAGATAATCCCGGCCCGGTTCATCGAGAACCACATCTACCTGCCGGTGACCGTGGCCGGCAAAGAGCGGCTCTGGCTGTTGGATTGCGGCGCGGGTGCGTCGGTGATCGACAAGGGCCTCGCGCAGGAGCTGGGCCTCGACATGTCCGGCGAGGTCAAAGCGATGGGGGCCGCCGGCTCGGTCAGGACCGGCTTTGTCACGGTGCCGCGGCTGCGGGTGGCCGGCATCGAGCTGGACAGCCAGCCGATGGTGGTGCTGGAAATTGCGGAGCTGATGCGCCGGAACATCGGGACTGAGCCGGCCGGCATCCTCGGGTATGATTTCCTTTCCCGATTCGTGACCAAGGTGGACTTTGCCCGCGAGGAGGTCACGTTCTTTCGGCCTGAGAGCTTCGCCTACAGCGGTCCGGGGCGAGCGATACCGATGCGCATCGAGGCCAACATCCCGGTCGTGGAGATGCAGGTTGACGGCAAGTATCGCGGTCAGTGGCGGCTCGATATCGGCGCGGCCGTATCGGTGTTTCATCACCACGCGGTCGAGAAGTTCGGTTTGGCCGCAAGACCCGGGGTCGAGCGGCTTGCCGCGGGAATGGGTGGTATGCAACGCCACCGGCTGGTGCGGTTCGCGGACGCGGAGCTAGCCGGGTTCAAGGTCACGCGGCCGGTCATATCGGTACCGTTGGAGGCCGGCCCGGGTGCCCTTTCCGGGACCAGCGTGCTTGGGACAGTGGGCAATTCGGTGCTCCACAACTTCGTGCTCTACCTCGACTACCAGGGCGGGCGCCTCATAGTGGAGAAGGGATCCGGGTTCGGCAAGCCGCTGGTCCTTGACCGCAGCGGACTCCAGGTCGGCAGGATAGACAGCGGCAGCTTCCAGGTCATCTGCGCGGCCCCGAACACGCCCGCGGACAAGGCCGGTTTCAAGACGGGCGACCTCATCGAAGCAGTGGACGGCCAGTCGCCGGAGGCGCTGGGCGGCATAGGCACGCTGCGCGAGAAGCTGCGGGCCGCTCCGGGCACGCGCTACCAACTCGCGGTTCGCCGCGGAGATGCGAGGTTGAGCCTGGAACTGCAGCTTGAGGACATACTCTAGTCCCGGTCGGCCTTCGCATGCGCGGCAGAGTGGCGACGTGCGTCCGGGCTTGACTCGGTGCGCTCCGCGCTGTAGAACCACAGCAGCCAACAGGAGGTCGAATGCGAAAACTCGCCTTTTCCGTACTCCCTTTTGTGTTGCTTGCCGCTTGCGGTAAGCAGTCACCGCCGGAGAAACCGATGACGCCGGTCGGGCCGGCCAGCTGTACGACCGGCGTCGCGTACCTGTACAAGGTGATGGCAGTCCACCCACAGGATCTGCCTATGGAGTTCCAGTTGGACTGGGGCGGGACAGTGAGCAACTGGGGCAACTGGGCCGCGAGCGGAGAGACGGTAGCAGTCAGCCATGTGTTCGACACCGCCGGCACATACGCGACAGCGGTCCGGGCCCGCGACAGCGCAGGCCTGCTTTCCGACTGGTCGGACCCATTGTCGGTCACTGCTGTCAGCATACCGAGCGGGCCGGCACGCAATCTGTCGCTATGGGCAGAGACCGACTCGACCGTGAGGCTTGCCTGGAGCCCGCCGATCGAAGGCGTGCCCAACATGTATAGGGTGATGTTCCGGCCGGTCGGCGGGGCGTATGCCCTGGCTCTTGAGACAAGCGATACAACTTGCGGGCACGACCCGGCGGGCATGACCGGCGAGTACCGCGTGCTCGCGCAGTTTGGTGGAATCTACGTCGAGCCCGAGGAGACACTCACGACGATACCGGTACTGACCGGCACGACCTGGGTCGGCGAACTGAGCGGGCCGGATAAGCCGGGCTGCGGCTGGCCTGAGCCGGACCGGGTCGCCGTGACGTACGATATGAGCGATACGGCGTGGGTCGATTTGGTCGAGTTCTACGTAACCGACTTCAAGCCGAGCTCTAACGGGCCGACCTACTATCTTGCCAGCCCCGACCTCGCGCCGACCGATTCCGGCGGCAGCGTGCCGGCCGGACGCTGGCACGTCACGAGCTTCGCGGAACTCGCCGATGAGCAGGAACCGGTCCCGCCGGTCGGCGACAGCGCGTGGCGCAGCACCGCCCGGGTCCCTGGCGCGATGGTTGCGGCGTGTCATATCGAGCAGGGCTACTACGCGATTGTCAAGGTGACGCAGTTGCGGATACAGCAGAAGGACGTGCGCCTACAGGCGTGGTTCCAAGCGGTGCAGGGGCTGCGGTTACTGCGGCACTGACCTTCTCCTCAGAACGTCGGACAGAGGCGGCCTCTGGCCGCCTCTACGGTTTGACTCTGCCGGGCACGCCAGCTATCATCAGACACGAGCTATTGAGATGAGGAGACATCTTGCCTGAGACTCCGGACGAGCTTTGCCGGCGGCCCGCGCCGGAGGCGGGCTTCGACCCGTTCGGCTGGCTGAAGGGCCGGCGCCAGCTCAACCGCGCGCGGCACATCGGCGCGGTGCTGATGCGCTACGGGCTCGCCGAGCTGGCGGCGCGGCTCGGTCTTGAAGGCACGCTGAGACTCAGGCACAAGGCGCGCCCGGACGTGGCCGCGCTCAGCGAGCCGGAGCGGCTGGTCAAGGCGCTCGAAGAGCTGGGACCGACTTTCATCAAACTCGGCCAGCTCCTTTCCACCCGGCCCGACCTGCTGCCGCTCGACTACGTCAAGGCACTGACGAAGCTGCAGGACAACGTCCCCCGGATTTCCTTCGCCGAGGTCGAACGCGTCGTTGCGACCGAGACCTGCCGGCTGCCCGATGACATCTTCGCCGAGTTCGACCGCGAGCCGATCGCCGCCGCGTCGCTCGCCCAGGTGCACCGGGCAAAGCTGAAAACCGGTGAGGCTGTGGCGGTCAAGGTCCAGCGGCCGCGTATCGCCGAGGTCGTGGAAGGCGACCTGGCGATTCTCGCGTCGGTCGCCCGGTTCATCGAGCGGCACCAGCCCGACCTCGCGGTCTACGACCCGGTCCGTCTGGTCAGCGAGCTCGACCGCAGCCTGAGGCGTGAGCTCGACTTCATCCACGAAGGCCAGAACGCCAACATCTGCCGTCGCAACTTCGCCGACGACAGGACGGTAGTAATACCAAAGATATACTGGGACTACACCACGCGCCGGCTGCTCGTGCTCGAGCTCTTCACCGGCGTGAAGGCGACCGACGCCGCCGGGCTCGAGCAGGCGGGCATCGACCGCGGCGGACTGGCGCGCTCGGGCACTCGCGCGTACATGAAGATGGTCTTTGAGCACGGGTTCTTCCAATCCGACCCGCACCCCGGCAACATTGTCGTCTTCCCGGACGGCCGGGTCGGCATCATCGACTATGGGATGTTCAGCCGCATCGACGACGAAACCCGCGACCTGCTCGTCGACATGCTCATCGCCGCGTACCGGCAGGACGGCGCCCGGCTGACGCGGCTGGTGCTGAAGGCCGGCTCGAAGTCCGCGCGCCTCGACGAACTGGCCCTGCGGGCGGACATCCAGGACCTGCTTGACAGGTACTACGGCGCGAGCCTGCGTGACATGTCGCTCGGCCGGGTCATGCGGGAACTCCTGTCGGTCAGCCGCCGCCACCGCCTCGTGGTCCCCGCCGGCTTGAGCCTGCTGATGCGCGGCATCGCCACGGTCGAAGGGCTCGGCCTGATTATCGACCCCGAGTTCGACTTCATCGAGGAGATGAAGCCGTTCCTTGAACGGCTTGCCCGGCGCCGATTCGGCCCGCTCGGTTGGGTCAAGGACCTGCGCCGGTACGGGGCCGACTTCGAGTCGATGGCGCGAGACCTGCCCGCCGACCTGCGGCAGATCAGCGACTGGCTGAAGAAAGGCGAGATAAAGCTCCAGATCGACCACGAAGAA
>CAZVCQ010000204.1:0-5943 GCA_964626085.1 uncultured bacterium | reverse complement strand
AGAGTGGCCTCTTCTTTCCACCGTAAATCAAGTCCCAATGTCGGGACTAGGGAGTCTCGGCAGCCGACTTCCGCTCGTGAGCACGGACGCTGCACGCGCTTTCACCTTCCGCCGTCGTCCCCGCCGAGCCATACTTCGAATCCGTGTTTGCGCCCGATTTGACCAATCTCCTCCACCTTGGCCGGGCTGATGTTGTCACCCAACGAGAAATTCTCGAGCCGGCCCTCAAGCGCCAGCGCCATGGTCTCGGCCAGGCAGGCGTATACCACGCCCCGGGAAAGCCCGATGTCAACGCTGAACTCCGGCGTGCCCGGTAGCTTCACCCTGCCGCCGTCAACCACCGTCACGTCGTCGCGCGAATGCTCGACCTTGGAGATGTTCTTGGGCACCGACACGTCGGCGACGATGCTACCCGACCGCAGTTCCTCTACCGTGAACAAGGCGTCCGGGGCGCTGGTCGTGGTGATGATGAGGTCGGCCGCGCCGACGACCTTGTGCGCGTCCATCTCGACGCACACTTCGGCCGAGCAGGACCTCACTATCTCGTCGCGCAGCCGCTCCAACCTGTCCTGGTGACGGGCGTTGATGATGACCCTCTTGACCGATGATGCCAGCACCTTCGTGCAAAGGGAACCGATGGAACCGGAGGCGCCGACTACGGCCAGGGTGGAGCGGCCCGGGTCAACTCCTTGCCGCTCAGCCAGGCGCCGAATCGCCTCGACCGCCGACCAGGCTGTCATCGCGCTGCCGCTGGTAACCGCCATGCTGAGTCGCGATGCCACAGTGCGTCCTTTGTCACCGACGATTGAGGTGTATCCGCCGAGGCCGAGAATCCCGGCGCCCAGCCGCTCGGCAATCCTGCCGGCACCGACAATGCGTCCGATAACGAACTCGGTCTCAAGCTCCAGCATCTGCTTCGGCAGCAGCGGGCAGACGACAAAGAAACCCTGGACCTCGTGTCCCAGCACCGAACCCACCTTCCGAACACGCGAGATGAGATACGGCTGCTGGTACCTGATGAGGGACACGACCAGACCGTCCGGGACATAGCGCATCGCGGGTATCGCCTTGCGTACGTTCCTGAGCGTAGGCGGGTGTACGACAAAACCGAAGGACACGGGCTTGGTTGTCTGCGTCATTTCCCGGGGCCTGCCAGCGAGCGAATGAGGTCGGGATCCAGCTTGCCCTTCGCGCCCCAGCCTTTCACGCCATCGGGAATCTGCGGCCGGAACTGCGCGTACAGAGCGAACGCCCGCGCCGCCAGCACATCCGGTTTCATCGACCTGGCCAGTTCTTCCATCGCCGCACGCACCGCCGCCAGGTCTTCGCCAAACTTGGACTCAAGATACGCCTGCGTGCTCTCGGGTGACATGGGCTTGTCCTTGTTCACGGCTCGCACTCCTTCCGGAGTCCTGACAACTGGAATCTCGCGTCCCATCAACTCCACCGCGTCCCTTTTCTCTCTCTCCTCCTTCCTCTCTCCTCTCTTTTCTTTTCTTGTGTATATCCCGAGATGCTGTCCCTTCGCCTGCGCGTTCAGGCCGGTCACCGCCTTGCCGAGCGACAGTGCCTCGTCGCGGCTGAACCCCAGCCGCTCGGCCACGACCGTGGCCCACAAGGCCAGCACCGGTGCCCGGTTGATAGTGACTGTCTGCCCAGTGTCCATCTCTGTCATCCCTCGCCGCTACTTCCCCCCGAGGACTTCGAGGATATTGCCGGCCGGGTCGTAGAATTGGAACCAGTATTGCTCGCCGCCCATATGCTTCGGCTCAGCGTGGATGAACCTGACACCGGCTGCCTTGAGTCTCTCATGGGTTGCCGCGGCTGACTCGACCGAGAGGACAAACGCGGCTCGCATTGTGCCTTCCGCGTAGCTCGCGGTCTTGTTCTTTCCCTGAAGGTACAATCCGGTGTTGTCGGGCAGCTTGAAGAAGCACGCCGCACTGCCCATGTCGTATTCCTTCTCCAGACCAAGGACCCCGGCGTAGAACTCGTATGCGCGCTCGAAATCATCAACGTAGACTGACGCGAACGCCAGCCCTTTCACCTTATGCTCTGCCATCTAGTGCTCCTTTCATGCTGCGGCAATCGGCTGCCACGATCCCGAAGCTACTGACCTCCGCATAACCAATGCAGCACTTTGCCCCCTCCCTTCTATTCCCTCCCCCTTGAGGGGGAGGGAAGGGTGAGGGTAAAGCAGACGGCCCATCACTCGCGCGAAGTTCAGTAACGGACAACGACGACCTTGCGCGCCGGGCCTGTCCCGTACGCCGGCCGGACGAAATAGACCCCACGCGGCAGCGACCCGGCTCGGTCGGTGACATCTCTGCCCGACCCATCGTGCACGGTCGCACCGTGCGGAACCGCCACGGCCGCGATGCCGATGGTGGCGCTGGTGCGGCGTGCAAAGACTGACGGGCCCTCGGCAACCACCGACACCGTCTGCCATGCGATCTCCTGGCAGAAACGCGCGGTCGCAGAATCCAAGCCGCCATAGAAATCAAGGCCTACCGGGCTTGCGCCGTGCAGCACCGCGTAGAACACGCACGCCCCGAGATAGGTCCCTTCAAGCGTAGCGTGGCAGTAGTCAGCCTGCCACAGATCAACCAGCGAGTCGGTCTGGCGGGCACGGGCGAACGCCATCCCAACCGGAACCATGGTAGATGACAACTCGTCCGCTATCTCCTGATAGGCGACGCGCACGCTCTCCTGCATCTCGAAGTAGTCTTGGAAGTCGGGACTCAGGGAATCGCCGTAGCTCTGCTGTCCCCCGTACTTCCAGCCCCACGTCATGTAGAAGGCCCTCCGTGCGCCCTGCAGTCGGGCAAGCGAATCAAGAAAGCGCGAAGCCGGATACATGCTGTTGTACCGCCCGTAGTGAATCGTGGGTATGACGCTTTGCTCCTGCAGCACCACGGACGACCACGAATCCTGTGCAATCTTGTCGAGTGTCGCCTGCGTGTTCGTGTGGTCTTCGAACGAGTAGCCGCCGAATGTGCTTGCGTCGGTTCGCACCGGCCTGCCGCCGGACTCGGACAGCCCCGAGAAGAGGCCGGGCAGGTCGTTCACGAAAGTGTGGCTGTTGCCGATGAAGAGGACGCGCAGCGAATCGTCAGCCCGAACAGCGCCAGTCCCGGCAAGGACGATGACAACGGCAACCAGAAAGGGCATCACGATGTGATTGTCAGGAACGAAACGCCCCTCGTCAAGCCTCGCCTCGGTCCGGTGTTTGACTCGGCACAACATCGCCGCTAGATTCTGCCCGATGGCATCCCCTCCTTCGCACGGCTACGATGCGACGAACCGCGGCTCGGGCGTACTGGTGGTCTACACCGGCGGCACCATCGGCACGGTCCGGCGCGACCCGAGGGATCCCAGGAGCCCGCTCGTGGTCGTGGACTGGGCCGAGTTTCGCCGCCGGACATCGTCGCTGTCCGAGCGGCTCGACGACGGCAGCATCAACACCCGCTACATCGGGTTCAACGTGGACGGTGTCTCTCTGCCACCGGTCGACTCCTGCAACATCGGCCCGGACTACTGGGTGGACGTCGCCCGCGTGATCGCCGACAACTACGACCGCTACGAGGGGTTCGTCGTCCTGCATGGCACCGACACGATGGTCTACACGGCGTCCGCGCTCAGCTTCATGCTCGAAGGGCTGGCCAAACCCGTGGTCCTGACCGGAGCCCAGCTCTCCCACCTCGGCAACGTCCGCAACGATGCTCTCCAGAACCTCCTGACCTCGGTGCTCGTCGCCAACCCGACGCATTCCCGCCTGCCGATCGTACCGGAAGTAGCCATCTTCTTCCACAACTCCCTGCTGCGAGGCAACCGCAGCCGCAAGGCGACGTCGTCCGGGTTCGAGGCATTCAGGTCACCCGACTACCCGCCGCTTGCCGTGGCCGGTGAAAGCATCGTGGTCGACCGCCGCGTGTTGCGACCGCCGGGCTCAGGCCTGCACCTGCGCAGCCACATCGAGCCCAGCGTCACCACTGTCATCTTCTTCCCTGGAATCCAGGAGGCGTCAATCCTCGAAGCCGAGCTTTCCGACCCGCGGCTCAAAGGGGTCGTGCTGATGACCTACGGTGCCGGGACCGTCCCGTCCGACCCGCGCGTGCTCAAACCGATCGCCGACGCGGTGCGTCGCGGCGTCGTGGCGGTCGCCGTCACCCAGTGCGCCGGTGGGCGGGTCGAACTCGAGCGCTACGAAGCGAGCGCCCACCTGCTCGAAGCCGGAGTCGTGTCCGGTCACGACATCACGCCCGAGGCCGCTCTCGTGAAGTTGATGGTCCTGCTCGGCGACCCCGAGCTCGATTCGGCCGCAGTCCGGCACCTCATCACCCAGGACCTTGCCGGCGAGCTGACACCCGTCTAGGCGTCCGTCCTGTTCGCCCGGTCAAAGGCACCGGCGGCCGCGAGCCTCGGGTAGTGCTCGATGAGGAACTTCCGCTCCGCGGCCGAGAGCTTCCTCTCGCCGAGGACGCGCTTCACCGTCGCCCGGCCATCGGCAATGAGGCCCGCGGCATCGCAGTACCGGGCCCACAGCATGCCGTAGTCGCCCTGCTCCAGTCCATGGCTTCGCCCGGCATGGAAGACTGCCCGGGCCTGCCTCAACTTGCCGCGGCCGACATAGAACGAGAAGAGGTAGGTGAAGAACGCTGCGATCTCAGCCGGGCCGTTCCGTGCGGCGTGACGGAGTACCGCCTCCCGGCTCCGGTACAGACTGCGGGCCCGAACCCTATCGCCGCGCGTCTCGGCCGTAGCGATGTCGTACCCCAGCACTATCGGGGAAAGCGGGTACCGGTGCTTGTCCAGGAGCTGCACGGCCGTGTCGGCGCGCCCCCGGTTGAGCAACGCCGGGACGCGGCACAAATCCCTGCGGGCCTTCCCACCCAGAATGTAGCGCGCCGGGTTCATCGCGCGACCCGGTAGCGCAACCAGACCAGCTTGCCTGGCAGGCGCTGCTGGCGGTAGAGCTTGAACTCGGTTCCGAGCGGCTTCGAGCTGTCAAACAGCGGACGCGCCGCAGTACCGGCAAGCACGGGATGGACCAGCAGACTGACTTCGTCGACGAGACCGGCATGCAGAAGCGCGGCGTTGAGCGTCCCGCCCGAGTCCACGCGGATGGTCCCGATATTGTGACGAGCCCGCAGACGTGCAAGCGCTTTCTCCAGGTCAACCCGGCCGGCGCCGGTGACTATGCGGCCGACCCCGCGCCGGCGCAGATACTCGATGTGACGTGCCGGAGTCCGGCGCGAGCAGAGAGCGACGCCGTCGCGCCAAAGCCCGGCGGAAAGCAGCATGCTCCAGCAGCGCACGCGGCCGCGGCTGTCGGCAACAACCAGCAGCGGGCGCTTGTCGTTCGGATCGACCGCTCGCCTCGGCACTTTCTCATCCTCCTCCTTGACCCGCCCTTCCGGCGCGGCGAGGATGGTGCCGCTGCCGCACAACGTCGCGGCCTCTTTCCAAGTCGAGGCCAGCAAGTAGTAGCGACCCATATCGACCTCGAAGCCGGTTATCTTCCCGTCAAGGCTGACCGCATTGTGGACTATGACTCTTGGTCTCATTTCGGTACATCCTATGCCAAAACCGGAATATCTCAAGCGCGCTCGGCTTGCCGGGCGGTGCCGAGATAGATGGCAGTCAGCGTCACGGCTGCGCCTGCAACTTGCAGGACAGTCACCGGATGCCTGAAGAAGAGCACGTCCCAAGCCGACGCGAGCACCGGTTGCAGAAGTAGCAGCAGGCTCGCAAGTGAGTGGCGCACCTTCGGTAGCCCGCCGGACATCAGCACCCACGCCAGCACCTGCCCGATGACGCCGAGAGCAATGAGTAATCCGAGGCTGGGCGCATTGGGTATCGCGAAGCTCTCGCGCTGAACCAGCGCGATGACGCCGAGGAACGCCGCGCCGTGGTAGGCCACGAGCTGGGGCACATCGTGCA
>CAZVCQ010000203.1:0-5957 GCA_964626085.1 uncultured bacterium | reverse complement strand
GCTTTGCGGCTGGGCCATCGTCGCTTGTGCTGGACCCATTCTGTGGAACCGGCACCGTCCTAGTTGAATGCAAGAAACAGAGAATACCCAGCGTAGGCATCGAGGCCAATCCAGTAGTCTGCTTCGCATCCCGTACCAAGGTGAACTGGGCAGTTGATCCCGATGGTCTTCTGCGTCTTGCAGATGAGGTCTGCGGCGAGACCGCCAGCATATTGGCCGAACAGGGCATAGGCGACACCGTAGGACTGCCTCTCTTTGGGGAGCCCGCTGATCATGCCAGTCTGAGGCGCTTGCCCGAAGACCAGTCGGCGCTGCTCCTACGTGGGTCGATCAGCCCCCTCCCTCTGCATCGCACACTTCTGTTGATCGAGGCACTAGACCGCCGCAGAGAGTCGCCCTACTTTGACCACGCCCGCCTCGCGCTCGCGAAGACCATCGTGTTCGGCGCAAGCAACCTGGCCTTTGGTCCCGAAGTCGGCGTTGGGCCGATGAAACAAGATGCCATGGTGACCACGCTGTGGCGCGACAATGTACGCACCATGGCCGAGGACATCCGACTGCTGCGCTCCAATGCAGCCGTGCCGGCCAAAGTCTTGGAGGCGGACTCACGGGAGGTAGGTGACCTTTTGCCGCCGCTGTCAGTAGACATTATCATTACATCTCCGCCTTATCCAAACGAGAAAGACTACACGCGTACGACGCGGCTTGAATCCGTGCTCCTCGGTTTCATAAAGACTAGGAGCGATCTGCGCGCTCTGAAGCAGGCGCTTGTGAAGTCAAACACGCGCGGTGTCTACAAGAGCGACCGTGATGACGCTCTAGTCGAGGACAACGAGGACGTACTAAGCCTCGCGTCGTCCATCGAGAAACGTCGAGAAGAACTCGGCAAGACATCCGGGTTTGAGCGGCTATACGCGCGTGTCACCAAGCTGTATTTTGGAGGCATGACGCGCCACCTGAGTGGTCTCCGTTCTGTGCTCAGGCCGGGCGCCCACCTCGCCTACGTTGTAGGAGACCAGGCCTCGTATCTCAGAGTGATGATCCGCACCGGAGAAGTGCTGGCGGACATCGCGTCGTCTCTGGGCTTCCACGTCGAGAGTGTGGATCTGTTTCGGAAGAGGCTCGCAACGGCCACGGGCGAGCAACTGCGAGAAGAAGTTGTAGTATTGGAGTGGCCGGGTTGGCGATTTGACTCAAGGAGGCCGACTGTGAGAGAAAGCAACAACTACTCCTCAATCATCGAGCACATCTTCCTGGCGAAGTACAAGCCGGGAATGGTGGCGGTAGACTTCGAACGTCAGGACCTCGTCAAAGCGGGGCGCAAGCTCGGCGTCGCGGTGCCGAAGAACCTGGGCGATGTGATCTACAGTTTCAGGTACCGATCGACGCTTCCCGCCGCAGTCCAAGACAAAGCTGGCACTGGCAAGGCATGGATCATCCGCCCCACGGGTCGGGCCAAGTACCGATTCGCCCTGGTGGCGGAGTGCCCGATTGCCCCGAATGCGAGTATGGCGATAACCAAAGTGCCCGACTGCACGCCTGGCGTCGTCGCCAAGTATGCATTCAATGACGAGCAAGCTCTGCTCGCGCGCGTGCGCTACAACCGCCTCGTCGACATCTTCTCGGGCGTGACGTGCTACTCATTGCAGAATCACTTGCGGACGGCCATCCAGGGCATTGGCCAAGTGGAGACCGACGAGATATACGTAGGCGTGGACAAGAAGGGTGCCCACTACGTGTTTCCGGTCCAGGCCAAAGGCGGCTCAGACAGACTGAATGTCGTGCAGATAGAACAGGACTTTGCGGTCTGCGCCCAGAAGTTCCCTTCGCTCATTTGCCGCCCGATAGCCGCGCAGTTCATGACGGATGAAGTCATCGCGCTCTTCGAGTTTGAGCAGGGAGAAGACGGCGTCAGAATCGCCAGCGAGAGGCACTACAAGCTCGTGCCGCCCGACGAAGTCACCGAGAAAGACCTTGAGTCGTATCGTCGGCGACAAGCCGAGTAGGCGGAAGAAGCCCTGGATGGGAGAGAACGTGAAGAACATACAAGGGTCCGCCCTCTACATTGACGTCGACAAGCATCCAGACGTCCTTGCGGAAGGTATCACGTGGCTTGAGGACGATCCTGGCGCGGTCTCGCTCGCCGCCACCTAGGAACGCGCAGGCAACACGAGAAGCACCATGCCACGCTTAAATCCTTTCAGACCGGGAGGCAGGGTGTCTCCGGGGATGTTCGCGGGACGACTCGAGGAACAACTAACGCTTGAGAAGATACTACACCAGACCAAACTCGGCAATCCACAGCATTTCCTCATAGACGGCGAGCGAGGGATCGGCAAGACTTCGCTTCTGTACTACCTGCAGTCCGTCGCCGAGGGCAAGATTGCTACGCCGGAGAATCTGAGGTACAACTTCGTGGTGCTCAACCTCGCCTTGGAACCAACCACCTCATACGACGACATAGTCCGCAAGGTCGGCACGGAACTGCGGCGAGTAGTCGCCGAAAGGTGCATACCCGAGGAATACCTTAAGACCGCTTGGGACTTCCTCAAGCGGTGGGAGGTCGCGGGTGTGAAGTACAACCGCAGCTCAACTGAGGTTCCCGCCGTGGAACTGCTGAACGAGCTTGCGGGCTCGATAGAAGGCACCCTGCGTAAGCTCTCTTCTATTGACGGGATTCTGGTTCTCATCGATGAAGCAGACAATCCGCCTACATCAGCGGGTCTTGGGCGGTTCGTGAAACTGCTAACAGAGAGGCTTGGTTCAATCGGATGCGAGAAAACCGCGGTGGGCCTCGCGGGCCAGACCGGTGTCGTGCGGAAGCTCGCGAAAAGCCACCCTTCTGCGCCGCGGCTGCTTCAGATTCTGACTCTGGACCCGCTTTCGGTGGACGAAAGACGCTCGGTCATAACCCTCGGCCTGAAGGCAGCCAAGGAATACAACGCTGTTGACGTAACCATAGATGGCGACGCCGCGGATTGGATATGTGAAATGTCTGAAGGTTACCCTCACTTCGTTCAGCAGTTTGCCTACTCGGCCTTCGACGCGGATGCGGACAACACCATTGATCTCAAGGACGTCCTCAGAGGAGCAAACAGCCAGAATGGAGCGTTCCACCAGCTCGGGCAGAAGTACTTCCACCCCATGTACTTCGAGAGGATCATGTCCGAGGACTACCGGGCGGTCCTCCGCGCAATGTCTGAGCACTTGGACGCTTGGGTAACAAAGCAGCAGGTGCGTAAGGCAACCGCCCTCAAGGGAAGCGTCCTGAACGACGCGATCAAGGCACTAAAGGAAAGGCATATCATCATTGCGAAGCCCGGCTGCCAGGGTGTCTACAGACTGCCATCCCGCTCGTTTGCGGTGTGGATAAAGGCCTACTCCCAACAACCAGCACCTGAGACCGGTCAGGCGACTTCCGTGACGGCAGAGAAGCCTAGCGCAGGCGCATAGCAGTACGTGAGATGCGAGGTCGGAGATACACGGACACGATGCTAGTCTCAGCCGGCCCGCTGCGCGAGCGTCGTCTCCCCTGCCATCAGCGCAAGCCGTGAGCCGTTGCCCCCTCTGCCTTCTTCCCGCCCAGTTGACACGCGAGGCCGATTGTCCGTGATGGGCCATGCCGAGCCCGAAGCCGAACCGTTGGCATCCGGTCATGTTGCCTGACGACTATCTCAGGAAGCTGAAGCAGGACCTCAGCGAGGTCGAGGCTCAGGTCGAGTCCAAGACCCGCTACGAACCCGACCCGGACGCCCCTCCGTCCTCCGACGACGACCACCCCCATTGACTTGTTGGCTTGTGAGGCGTACCGTGTCCGCGATGCAGGACATCCAGAATTGGCCCGCTCCGCGCATCGAACTGCAACAGAGGCATAGCCCATGGTGCTGCAGATAGCTGTCATTCTGACGGGCGCGTCGTTGTCCTATGTCATGCACCGTCAACGCATGGCAACCGAGAACCACAAGAAGGCTTGGGGGAATGCCTTCATCGGGATGTTAGTCATCTCCGCCGCGGGGTCCATATGGCTAGCTGTTAGAGCTGACGAGTCCGCCAGAATGGACCGCGCCAATAGCGCGCAGAAGGCCTCGCGCGACTCCATTCAGATGGCACGCATGCAGGACACGGTGATGGCGGTTAGAACTCAGCAGATACAACAGAGTTTCGAGGCCAGAGTGCAAGGCCTCGAATCAAAGGTTCAGGTGAGCGGCGTGCAGCTTCAGTTGACCGACTTCCGAGCAGCCGTGCAGCCCTTGGTCGACCTCGCTGAGGTGCGATACCCAGGGCTGGAGACCAACGTGGCGCTGAGACAACTGGCCGCTGACTTCGACGGCATCCGCGCCGAGAATGCGCGGCTCGCCGCCATCGTTAGTGAGGTCGATAGACGTGAGGACTTCCGACCGCTTGTGACTCCGTTGCGCGACTCCCTCAAGCGTCTTCTAGGCAGAGCTGGGCCACTGCCGCTGGACGAACGAGGTTCGGTGCCGATTCACACCAACGACAACAGGCAGAATCGGGCACTTGCGCTTGAGGTCGAGAGCCTAATGGTCTGGGCGTCACCGATGCTGCAGCATGACAGCGAGAACGTATGGGGCGGCGCGCCAGTCCCAGGCACGGGCCGCGTCTGGTTGATGGGACCCAACGAGATGTTGCCACGCATGAGGGCGCTTATTCCAGCACTATCTATCATCTTTCGGGACAGCATTACCGTGCATGCCCTCGGCTCTGACCTCCCCGAATACACAGGCCTGTGGTTCACCGAGTCCCCCAGATTCGACAGCCTCGGCAGAGTTACGTTCCGATAGGACACGGGGCAGTTACGGGGGCTCGGTACTTGGCTCCGCCCGCTGATTTGACATCCCCGCCCGAGATAGTAGTATTCGCCTGATGGTGGACCAGAAGCCCTGCCCGGCCTTGACGCGGAAGTGGTAGGTCAGATGTCCCCGAAACCCACCGTGGGCATGATCTTCAAAGTTCCATTCAACAACCAAGGATGGTCAGGTCGGTGCAAGAACGTACAAGTGAACCGAAGGAAGCTGTTCTTCTGCCTGGAACGAAGAATCAACGTGAAGCCCCAGATCGGCAGTGACGGGCACTGCAATGGTAACTGTTGGGACTCACGGTTGTGCAGGGATTACACACTGAAACTCGACCAGAACTTTGACACCACGAGGGCGAAGGGTAAGGTCTATTTCGTGTTCAGAGACAGAGACGAGAACAAGAGCCTTACTATTTGGGGCTCGTCTCGCGTTTGCAGTGTCGACGGGAAAGAGATCAGATTCACCGAGTTCCGGCCGTGGCCAACGATCCGCTGGGTATCCAGATTCAACCCGAAGTCGACACTCGGCACCCAGTGGGGACAAGGCATGTACCGCTACTTGGACGCCCCTCAACTTCGCAAGCTCAAGGCATTCATCTCCAACCGGAGACAGAAGTCATCCCCAGAGCCCGTGGACTCTGTGGAACCTGATGCTACCTACACGGAACGCAGACGCATCCTCATGAAGAAGCACTTGGCTACCGAGCGTTCAGCCAAGCTCGTCTGGGCGTTCAAACGGACGCTTGACGATTTCAAGTGCCGGGTCTGCGGCTTCGACTTCAGGCAGATGTATGGCGAACTCGGCGTCGGCTTCATAGAAGCCCACCACAACAAACCGCTGGCCGGCATCAGGAAGGTACGTGTCACGAGAGTTCGAGACCTAGTCGCGGTCTGCTCCAATTGCCACCGGATGATCCATCACCAGTCGCGCTGTATGGATTGGAAGAAGCTGAAAGAAACCGTCCGTCGGCAGCGCGGGCGGCAACGCTAGCGCGGGAGGAGCGGGGACACGTTCCGCCCCTCTGCCAGACCGACACGCGGGCGGCGTCTGCCCTGCCAACTACATTCTAGATAATTCCGGGATAATTCCGGGGACACAGAGCTTGTGTGAATACTCGACTCGCGAGGTCGCTACGGGTCG
>CAZVCQ010000202.1:0-5961 GCA_964626085.1 uncultured bacterium | reverse complement strand
ATACTAACATAGAACAGGACGCTTGTCAAGACTTTTCGGCCGGACTCCTAGGCCACTTCGTCCGCTACATCCCTAGCGGCAAGGACAGCTCCTTGCCCGGTTCCTTGCCGGGCAACATGCACCGTTCCCTCCCAGGTTCAACCCCAGGCTCCAGTCCACATTCCTTTCCGGACTCCTTCCCGAATCCCCGTGCAGACAACTTCGCAGGCAACTTGCAGAGCCTCTTGGTGAGCAACGAGGAAGATCCGGTCGTCCGCCGCGGCCCAAATCCAGTTGGGCTCGCAGTCCAGCCGAGCGACCTGGATCGGTGCTTGAGGTTTTCGCCGGCCGAGTACGGGCAGCGGCGGCGAACAGGCAAGAGGTCTCGATTGGGGTCTGGGACAATCGTCCAGGAGTACCGAACGAGAAGCGACATTCGGCAACTGAGCATGGCTCGCTTGACTCTCGCCCCGTGCCTGCTACAATCGCACCGGCGCCGGCGTGGCTCAGTTGGTAGAGCAGCGGTTTCGTAAACCGCAGGTCGTCAGTTCGATTCTGACCGCCGGCTTTCTATCCTGTCTGTCGGCACGGGCCAAGACCGACCTTGACTCTAGTCGCCTATCCAATATCCTGACCCGGTCTCAAGTATGACTGATCGCACATCTGCCTTCGACAAGACGCTGTTCATCGTGTACCTGGCTGCGCTGGTGGCCGTTGGCGTGGCGGCACGCGGCCGTGAACGTACCGTCGGCAGACTGGCACTGATGCCGCTGGGTTTCGCGGCGATGCTCGCCCGCAGTCGAGACCCACGGCGAGAGGCAAATGAGCAGGAGGCAGCTCAGGACGCCGAGCGACGCGCCGGTGCGGCGTTCGACAGCTTCGCCGATTCCAGCCCGGTCAGCATCGAACTCTTCTCGCCGGACGGCAAGCCGTTGTCCAGCAACAAGGCGGCCGAGCGCCTGCTCGGCAAGGTCCCGCCGCCGGGGATACCGCTCTCCGATGAGCGCGGGCTGAAGCGAGCTGGACTGCTCGAGCCGCAACTGCGGCGCGTACTGGCCGGCACGCGGGTCGAGACGCCGCCGACCTGGTACGACCCGACTGAAATCGGCCTGCCGGGTATTCCCGGCCGCAAGGTCTGCTTCCGGGCTACGGTCTTCCCGATACTGGACAACGGAGGCACGGTCACGCGCATTGCCGTGATGCACGAAGACCTGACCGAGTTGAAGAAACTGGAGCAAGAACTCAAGGAAGACACCGGACGCTTCGCTGCTACCCCGCCTTCATCCGAGGCTGACCTCCCGCCGGACGCCGATGCCCGCGACATCGAGTTCCAGCGCCGCAAGCTGGAGGCGGCACTGCGCGAGAGCGAGGAACGTTACCGGTCTCTCGTCGAATCGACGCACGGCTATGTCATTGCCCGCTTTTCCGAGGACGGACACATACTCGCCATCAGCCCGGCGATTGAGGAGTTCTGGGGGATCAAGCGCGATACGATAGTCGTGGACAACCTCGCCTTCTTCAGCCGTATTCACCCCGAAGACATCGAGCTGGTCAAATCGACCGAGGCGTCGGCCCGGAAGGCCGGGTCGTATCCGGACGGCTACCAGTTCCGGGTTGTACACATGACGACTAATGCCGTACGCTGGATGGCAGTCCACGGCTCGGTCAGCACGTACGGCGGCAAACGGGTCTTCGACCTGTTGCTCTTCGATATCAGCGAGTCGCGCCGGGTCGAAGACGAACTGCATGAGCGGGAGAGAGACGTCGCCGCCATGGTTGCCAGCACGGACGATGGCGTATTCACGATAGACAAGGAATGGACCATTCGGGACTGGAGTCCGGGCGCTGAGAAGGAAACTCGCGTAACAGCGCCTGAGGCCGTAGGCAAGCGGCTGTGGGAGGTCTATCCGAACCTTGAGAAGAGCGGCTTCGGCCCGGTCTATCGCAAAGCGCTGCTGGAGCGCATGCCCCAGTACTATGAGGGCTTCTATCAGGATGGCCGCGAGAAGTACGCCGGCTGGTTTGCCGTTTCTGTCTACCCTCACGGAGCCGGCGTCATGGTGATGATCCGCAATGCAACGCAGCGTAAACGGACCGAGTTGGCCTGGCGCGAGGCGGATGCGAGGCTGAGGGCCCTGCTCGAGACTCCCGGCATGGTTGTCACAATCAAGGACCACGACCTGCGCTACACCCTGGCCAATCCCGGCGCGATGAAGATGATGGGCTCGAATGCGGGCGACTCGGCCATCGGCAAGACCGACCTTGAAATCTACAACTCCAAGATCTCCGCACTCATCACATCCCACGACCGGCTGGTGATGGAACGCGGCCAGCCGGCGGAACTGGAAATAGCACTGCCTGACGGAACCAGCGCTAGTGCCGCCTGGTATCACCTGAGCAAGCTACCTTTGTTCGACCCGAACGGCACGGTCGTCGGGGTCCTCGATGTCGCCTACGACATCACCAGCCGTGTGCGGGCGCAGCAGGAGTTGCTGCGCCGTCGTGAGACGATTGAGAGACTCCTGACCGAACAGGCACAGACACTGCGCCGCGCCCAAGAGGAACTCGGCCGTTGGCGCAGTGACACGTAGGTGAAACGCAGAAACCGGCCACTTGGCCGACCGGACCGGAAGCGGCCCTCCACCACCGGGCCGGAGGGTCTCCCGTCCGACTTCCCGCTGAGCGTAGCCGTCGCGGCTGTCGTGATAGCGCTTGTCTCCGGGTTCGTGCTCCGCGTCATTGACCTGAAGGCCGATCCGCCCGCCAACCTGAGCTGGAGTTCGGCAGTCTACTCGGATGAAGCGCACAACGCATACTCGGCGCGCAACTGGACGCTTTATGGCCGCGTGCAGGTGGACGACTACGTGCCCTATGTCGTCTACCCTTGGCTGAACCTCTTCACCGGCCTTGTGTTCCGGATCGCTGGCATCGGCTTCGTCCAACTGAAAATCGTCTCTTTGCTGGCCGGGTTGCTGCTCATCCTCGCAATGTACTTCCTGGGGCGATCCGTCAGCCGGCGTGCCGGGACCATTGCCGCAGTCGTAACCGGCTTCTGCTTCCCGCTGGTCATGTACAGCCGGCTCGGACTCGCGGAGATGACGCAGGTACTGCTCGTCGCGGCGACGATCGCATTCCTTGCGCGGGCCGACACCAGCCGTGCCGCCGCAGTGCTATCCGGCGTGTGTGCCCTGTTCGCGGTCTTGTTCGTCAAGGTGTCGGCCGGCTTCTTGCTGGTCGCAGCGCTCCTATTGCTGGTCTCCGAACTGATCCGCTCTGGCCTCAGGCATGTGCGACCGCGCGCGATCGCTGGCCAGGCTCTCCTCTGGTTGCTCGGGGCTTCCATACCCTTTGCGGTCTGGTTCGCGGTCATATTCATACCCCACCGCGTAACTTACCTAGCGTACGTCTTCGAGCATTCGGTCGGCTCTCCGGGTGGACATCCTGCGAGCATCTCGAACTACCTACTCAACGCGTTCTCAGTCGGCTCCTTCTCGAAGCTATACGACCACTTTCCAGTCCCGGCCGCTCTTGGGTTCGCCGCGCTACCTGCTTTTGCCGGACGCGCAGGCCGAACCGCCGTGTTCTCCGCGCTCATCCTTGTGAGTGGTGTCGCAATGCTGGGATACGGATACTATCATCCGACGCGCTACGAGTTGTTCTCGCTCGTTCCATTAATCGCGGGGTTCGCCTTCGCCATCGACCGGCTGCTTGAAAGAGACATCCGGATCGGCCATCCGTGGCCGCGGCTCACAGGAACGCTTTTCTATGGCCTGTGGCTTTGGCCTCTGGCGGCGCAGGTGACGTTTCGGCTCGCAGGCCGGCGTGCAGGAACAAACAGCGCCGTCATCGTTGCGCTGGTGGTCGGGCTGACCGCGAGCTTCGGGCTCTGGGGACTGCACCGGATAACCCGTGGTGGGATCCCGCTCCGAGCCAGACTGCTGCGGTTCGGTCTGGCAGCGGCCCTGATCCTGGTGGCACTCGGTCACGACGTCAAGCTCTACACCAGTTGGTATGGCGCCCGCACTCATGCGATGTACGACGCATCGCGTGACCTAGACCGGACGTTGCCTGACAGCTCGGTTGCCGGCGGGTTCTGGGCCCCGGCGCTGCTCTCGACATCACACAAGCGGGCGCTCTTCATCGGCAGTCAGTGGGGCGCGAACGTCACCGACCCGATCGCACGTTTCGGGCTGACGCATCTCGTTATCGCCAATCCTGAGGAATTCGAAGCGCTCGATAGCATCACCGGCGGCCGCGCATCTCAGGCGAGTATCGTTCGCGTGTACACACTCAGCTACCCCTTCGTAGCTGCAGTGTTGAAGCTCGAACCGTAGCCGCCCAAGACCGCGTGGAGCGTCTTCCGGCGACACGCATGATCGGCGCGACCTCTCTGCTCGGACAACGACCGCGAGAAACAACTGCGCGTCAGCTATTGGCGACCGCCGGTTACGCGGATTCCCCCGGTGCCGCTCAGACGGTGTCCGCAAGCGACTCGTGACCGCAGACCTTGCACTTCCGCCGTTTGGGCGAGAAGAGAGCGGCGAGTGCGAAAAGCACGGTCGCTACAACCACGATGGCCGCCCCCGACGGAATGCCGAGCGCGTAGGATACGACGAGCCCGACGACGCAGGACACGATGCCAGCAATCCAGGATAGCACGAACATCATCCCGTAGCGGTGAGTCAGTTGATAGGCGGTCGCGGCCGGCGTCACGAGCAGTGCTTCAACCAGGATGATGCCGACTGCCTTGAGCGACACGACAACGGTCAGAGCCAGCAGACCGAGGAGCACTGCGGCCAGTGTCCCGGTCGGCAGCCCGCTCGCCTCGGCCATGTCCTCATCAAAGGTCAGGAACTTGAACTGCCGATACAGCAGCCCGATTGTCCCGATCACGACCAACCCCAGGACACCCATCAGTATCAGGTTGCCGGCAGTCACCCCGAGCACGTTGCCGAACAGGTACCCGTATACCCGGGCGTCGTAGCGCTTCATCAGACCGATGAAGAGCACTCCCAGCGCCATCGCGAATGCGAAGAAGATGCCGATGGCCGCATCCATCCGCAGTTGCGCCCGACGGCTCGCAACCTGGATGAGCCCGGCTGTGCCGAGGCAAAAAAGCACCGCCGCGAAGAGCGGGTTGATCGCCAGCAGGAATCCCAAGGCCACGCCGCCGAAAGCCGCGTGCGCGAGGCCGGAGCCGGCAAAAGCCATGCCGCGCAGTACAACGAAGACCCCGATGAAGGAGCAGGTCGTGCCGACGATTACGGAACTCAATAGGGCGCGCTGCATGAATCCGTAGTGCAGGAAATCAAGCATGTCTGTCACCGACGACGACGTAGCTGCGGCCGCCTTCTTCCGCGAACACGACCCGGCTACCGTACAGCGACTCCAGGGTTTCGCGGTTCAGGACGTCCGTGCAACTGCCAAACGCCCGCACGGTGCGGTTGATGTACAGCACCTTGTCAACGCAAGGCATGACTTCGTTGACGTCATGCGTGACATACAGCGTGGTCAGTTGCCGCTCAGCATGAAGCCTCCGCACGAGCTCGACGATCGTGGAACGTGTTGCCACGTCCACGGCCGACGTCGGCTCGTCCAGCAGCAGGATTCGCGGTTCCTGCACCAATGCCCGCGCGATGAGCAACCGCTGTTGCTGGCCGCCCGACAAGTGCCCGGCAACGTGGTCGGCGGAATCAAGCAGCCCAACCGCAACCAGTGCCGCCTCGACCCGGCTGTGGTCGCCGGCCGTCAACCTCTTGAAAGCACCCAGGGTCGCGTACAAGCCCATCACGACTGCTTCGCGTACGGTGATCGGGAACTGCGGGTCGAGGGGCCGCCGCTGAGGTACGTAGCCAATTCGGGTTCGAACATGCGGTAGCTCGCGTCCGGCAGCACCAAGCACCTTCACGCTCCCCGAGACTGGCCTGACAAGACCCAAGACAACACGCAGCAGGGTTGTCTTGCCTGAGCCGTTCGGACCGA
>CAZVCQ010000201.1:0-5969 GCA_964626085.1 uncultured bacterium | reverse complement strand
CCGACTCCGCGGTCAGCGTCGTGGAGAAGTACGTCATGGAGAACTGGAAGGACGACGTGGACGGCGTCTCGGTCCAGGTCGGCTCGGGGAGCGGCACGAGCGGCTTCCGCGCCATCTTCGGCGGCGCCAGCAACAACGTCGCCACGCTCAACCTGATTCTGAAACCCAAGCGACAGCGCAAGCACTCGGTGGAGCAGATCGACCAGGGCATCCGTGACAAGGCAGGCGAGGTCCCGGGCCTCAAGGTTTTCGCGGCGGCCAACATGATGGCCTCAGGCTTCATGGGCGGCGGGAACAACGTCGAAGTCGACATACTCGGCCACGACCTGGCGACGGCCGACTCCTTGACTGGAAAAGTCCTCGCCGCCCTGAACGCCATCCCCACTCTCGTGGACGTGAAGTCGAGCCGCGAGACCGGCAACCCGGAAGTCGAGTTCACCATCGACCGGCAGAAGGCCGCGCTCTACGGCCTGACGCCCTACCAGGTCGGCGCCGCGCTCAACACCCAGATCACCGGCTACTCACCCACGGCATTCCGCGTCGGCGGCAAGGAGTACGACATCCTGATCCGGCTCCAGCCTGACCAGCGCCAGACGATTACCCAGGTGATGAACCTGACAGTCAACGGCCCGATGGGTCCGGTCCCGCTCAAGAACCTGACTACCGTCCGGATCGGCACCGGCCCGCTCACCATCGAGCACGAGAACACACAGCGCGTCGTCCGCATCACCGCCAAGCCGGTCGGCGCCTCAAGCGGCCAGGCAGCCCAGCACATCATCGCTGCCCTCCGTAAGATCCCGACCCCGCCGGGATTCGAGCTCAAACTCACGGGGTCGTACCAGGACATGATGAGCAGCTTCCGCGACCTCGGGCTCATCGTCCTCATCGCGCTCATCCTCGTCTTCATGGTGATGGCCTCTCAGTTCGAGTCGCTCCGCGACCCGTTCATCATCATGTTCACCGTGCCCTTCGGGCTCATCGGCGTGCTCTGGGCGCTCTTTGTCACGAGGACCCCGCTTTCGATCACATCCGGCCTCGGCGTCCTCGTGCTGGTGGGCATAATGGTAAACAACGGCATCGTCTACATCGACTACGTAAACCAGCTCCGGCGCGGCAAGGGAATAAACCTTATTGACGCGGTCAAAGAAGGCGGCCGGGTAAGGCTCCGGCCCATCCTCATGACTTCGCTCACGACCATCTTCGGCCTCTTCCCGCTCGCGCTGCAGCTCGGCGAAGGCTCCGAACTCTGGGCGCCGCTCGGCCGGTCCATCATCGGCGGCATGATAGTCTCGACCTTCTTGCCGCTGGTCTTCATCCCGGTGCTCTACGTCATCTTCGAGAACCGCTCCGAAAGAGCGCGCACGCGCCGAGCGGCCGCAGCAGCGACTCCGCGTGCGGGTGACATCACCGGCCAATAGCAGTCCCTCGTCTCCCTCCGACATGCCGGGGCGGGTCTCCCCGCCCCGGCTGGTTTCTGCCCTTGGTTATGCTGATGGGGCTGTACTGAAACGCGCCGGTGATGATTGGGACTTCGGAGAGACGGACGATATCGGAAGGACACGGGGCAAACCCGACCATTGTGCACGGTGTGCTGCGGGTCACTGGCTGGCAGCCAGCCGAACTGCTGGACATCACGGGCAGGAGGGTTGTAGACCTCAGGCCGGAAGTGAACGACGTCCGGCACTTCTCGCCCGACATTTGCTTTGTCCGGCGGGAGGGAACTAGCACGACCACCAAGGTGGTCGTGCAGAAGTAGCGGCCACCCCTAGACGAATTTCGGGTCTTGGTGTATATCGAGGTGCAGAGTTTGAGCCAGGAGCCGTCCAATGGCGCAAGTGTCCCTTGTGGCTCTTCGATCGGCGGCACGTAGACGACCCCGGCGTGCTTGACCGCGGAAGCTCGGCGGCTACAATGGCCCAAGCAAAGGAGAAAGCACATGCACAAACTCAGCATCGCGGTGTTCACGCTTGCGCTCGTCGCCATGGTAGTGTCCAACTTCGGCTGCATGAAGTGTGGCGAAGGCATTGCCGAGAAAGCGACCGAAAAGGCGGTTGAAGCGGCGGGCGGGGGCAAAGTCGACCTCGACGCCGGCGGGACCGATATGGCCGCCCTGCCCGAGTTCCTCCGCTACCCCGGCGTCAAGGCCGTCGGCAAAATGTCGGTGACGACCGACGACGGCCACGGCACCGTCTGGTCGCTCGAATCCGGAGACCTCATCGGCAACATCGTGGATTGGTACCGGGCCGCATTCAAGGCCCAAGGCTGGAAGACCGGCGCCGAGATACAGACCGGCAAGGGCATCATGCTCACGGGCGCGTCAGAAGACGAGAAAGGAATGGTCTCGCTCCTCTTCGTCTGGGGCGAGAACAAGACGACCATCTCGCTGACCCACGTCAGGAAGTAGCCGCCGGCAATGGAACTCGCGAGCCCGGGCCTCCCGCCCGGGCTTCTGCCTTGCGGCTCGAGGTCAGGCCGCATACGTGCCGGCGGCTGAAGCCGCGGCCCCTCGTGCCACGGACGCAACCGGCCAATAGCAGTCCCTCGTCTCCCTCCGACAAGCCGGGGCGGGTTCCCCCGCCCCGGCTACTCGTTGAACTCGGTTGTTGGGGACTACGAACTCAGCGTTCGAGCCGGGCTATGGCCGGTAGTAGGATGGCGCTAGCCCTTCTTCTGGATCCTCGCCCACTCATCCCTGAGGGTCGCGGTCCGATTGAAGACAAGCGTGCCGGGACGCGAGTCTGGATCGCTGCAGAAATAACCGAGCCGCTCGAACTGGAACCTCTGTCCGGCTCTGGCACTACCCAGGCTCGGCTCGAGCCTGCATCCGGATAGGGTCTCGAGCGACTTCGGGTTCAGGTTCGACTTCCAGTCCATTCCCTCGGGCGCATCGTCCGGGTCGGGCTTCAAGAACAGATGACCGTACAACCTCACCTCAGCGTCAACCGCATGGGCCGCCGAGACCCAGTGAATCGTGGCCTTAACCTTCCGACCATCGGGCGCGTCGCCGCCGCGCGTAGCCGGGTCATAGGTGCAGCGCAGTTCGGTAACGGCCCCGGTCTTCTCGTCCTTCACAAGGCCGACGCACTTGATGAAGTAGGCCGACCGGAGCCTGACCTCGCGGCCTGCACTCAACCGGAAGTACTTGGGCGGCGGCACCTCACGGAAGTCGTCCTGCTCGATGTAGAGGACCCGCGAGAATGGAACCTTGCGCGTCCCGGCGCCCAGGTCCTCGGGATTGTTGACGGCGTCGAACTCCTCAGTCTGTCCTTCCGGGTAGTTCTCAATCACTACCTTGAGCAGCCGCAGCACGGCCATCACCCGCGGCACACGCTTGTTCAAGTCCTCGCGCACGCAATGCTCAAGCAGTTCGTAATCAATCACGGTGTCGGCCTTGGCCACGCCGACCCGCTTCAAGAACCCGCGGATTGCCTCGGGTGGGAAGCCGCGCCGCCGCATACCCGAAAGGGTCGGCATCCGCGGGTCGTCCCAGTCACGTACCACGCCCTGCTCGACCATGTCGAGCAGCCGGCGCTTGCTCATTACTGTGTAGGTGAGGTTGAGCCGGGCGAACTCAATCTGGCGCGAGGGAAAGATACCGAGTTCGCGGATGTACCATTCGTACAGCGGCCGGTGATCTTCGAACTCGAGCGAACAGAGCGAGTGGGTGATCCCTTCCAGCGAGTCGGACTGGCCGTGGGCGTAGTCGTACGTCGGGTAGATGCACCACTCATCGCCGGTCCGGTGATGGTGCGCCCGCATGATGCGGTACATCACCGGGTCGCGCATGTTCAGGTTCGGTGAGGCCATATCTATCTTCGCCCGCAGCGTGCGCGAGCCATCCGGGAACTCGCCCGCGCGCATCCGGCTGAACAAGTCGAGGTTCTCCTCGACCGAGCGACCGCGATTGGGTGACTCGCGTCCCGGCTCGGTCAGGGTACCGCGATGCTCTCTGACCTGGTCGGCATCGAGGTCATCGACGTAGGCCTTGCCGGCCTTGATGAGCTTGACCGCCCACTGATAGAGCTGTTCGAAGTACCCGGAAGCGTAGAACTCACGGTCTTCCCAGTCGTACCCGAGCCAGTGGATGTCCTCCTTGATGGCATCGACGTACTCAGTCTCTTCCTTGGTCGGGTTAGTGTCATCGAACCTAAGGTTGCACTTCCCGCCGAACTCCTCGGCCATCCCGAAATCGATGCTTATTGCCTTGGCATGACCGATGTGCAGGCGTCCGTTCGGCTCGGGTGGGAATCGCGTGTGGACATGGTCGAACCGACCTAAAGCCAGGTCGGCCTCGATCGCCTCTTCGATGAAGTGCTTGCTCGCCGCTCTCGCGCCCGTGGTCTCTTCTTTCACTTGCCCGCCTCTCTCAGTGCGAAGTCGATCCTCGCCAGCACAGTCTCACGACCCAGAATCGCCATCGTTTCATACAAGCCGAACCCTACGGTCTTGCCGGTGATTGCCAGCCTGAGAACATGAACTATCTGTCCGACTTTGATGCCCTCAGCCTCCACGAAATCCTGCAGGCACTTCTCGAGTGTCGCCGGTTCGAAGGTCACAGCGGCAAGCTGGCCGCGGAACTTGACAAGGTAGTCTGCCGCGCCGGGTTTCCCGAACTCCTTGCCTAGGGCGGCCTTGTCGCGTACCAATTTGTCGTCGGCGCAGAAGAAGTCGGTGTAGTCGAGGATGTCACCTGCTACCTTGATACGGTCGCCGGCGGCCCTGACTATTGCCGCGACGGTGACCGGCGCCGCATCCAGACCGGCTTTCGCGAGGAACGGCAGGCAGAGTTCGACCCGCCGCTCAACCGGCAGGGCCAGCATGTGCCTGACCTCGAACGCCATCAGCTTGCCCGGATCGAAGCTCGCCGCCGACTTGTTGACCCGTTCGAGCGAGAAGCTGCGCACGAGGTCGTCACGCGTGAAATCCTCGGTCTTGTCGTCGAGCGCCCAGCCAAGTAGCGCCATGTAGTTGATGATCGCTTCGGGCAGGAACCCGCTCTGGCGGTAGAAGTCCACGACCACCGGGCTGAACGTGTCCGGCCCGGTCGCGAGCTTGAGGGCGGCGGCGATCTTGTTCCCGCGCGCGACAAGGTCGGAGAAGTCCCGGTTCTTCATGTACTCACGGATCTTGCGTTTGCTCAGCTTGTTCCGGCTGGCCGGTTCGGCGACGAATGGCAGGTGGGCGAACCGCGGCGGCTCCACTCCGAGCGACTGCAGGATGAAGACCTGTCGCGGCGTGTTCGACAGGTGTTCCTCAGCCCGGATGATGTGCGTGATACCCATTGTGTGGTCGTCAACAATGCTCGCCAGGTGGTAAAGCGGGCTGCCGTCGGCGCGCTGGATAACATGATCCTGTTCGCGCCGCCACTCGAACTCGACCCGACCCCTGACCAGGTCGTCGATGACGAGCGTGCCCGTATCTGGCATCTTGAGCCGCACAAAGCCCTTCCTGCCCTCGGCCTCGAACCGGGCGCGGTCGGCGGGAGTCTCCGCCATCCAGCGCCGGCTGTAGCGGAAAACGCCTTCCTTGGCGGCCAGCGCCGCCTGCCTCTCCGCCGCTATCTCCTCAGTGGTCGCGTAGTCGTAGTAGGCGTGTCCCGATTCGACCAGCCTGGCCACCGCAGCCTTGTGGTCTTCGACCCGCTGCGACTGGAAGTAAGGTGCGTTGGGCCCTTCAACGCCGGGACCTTCGTCCCAGTCGATGCCGAGCCAGCGCAGGCCGTCGAGAATCGGCTGCAGGACTTCGGCCATGTTCCGTTGCTGATCGGTATCGTCAATCCTGAGGATGAACCGCCCGTGCTGTTGACGTGCGAACAACCAATTATAGAGGGCGGTGCGAACCAGCCCAAGATGGAGCGCGCCGGTCGGCGACGGCGCGATTCTGACTTTGACTTCGTTCAACTTGAAAACGTCACTCGAAGATCGGCACTCGGCAACTAGATCAACGGAGAGGGTGGGATTCGAACCCAC
>CAZVCQ010000200.1:0-5981 GCA_964626085.1 uncultured bacterium | reverse complement strand
CAACCGCCATCGTCGTAGTAGGAGTCCATTTGTGTCCAGACGGTCCCGCCGTCTGCGCTCTTGAAGAGCTCGGCTTGCCCTCAGCCCGAGCCTTCGAGCGCCCACATCACGTCGGCTCCGACCCCGGGCGCCAGCCCGATGCCGCAGATGGCACCGCAGGACAGGAAGTCTTCGCAGCGAGTCCAGGTATCACCCGCGCACTGCGACTGGAAAACGGCGTTGTCGGTGGCCTCAACGTAGACGGCGTGCCGGTTCCACGGACTCACACTGATTGTCGGAATTGTGGCGATACGGATGCCAGTGTTGGAGGCGGCCCAATGCGCGCCACGGTCAGTGGTCTTGAGAACCCCTCTCAGGCCCGGGGAATACACGACGTCAGCATCCGAGGGGTCAGGTATCAAGCTGCCGCCCTTGCTCTGCTGCACGTTGCCGGGTTGTATCGCCCACGTTGTACCGGAGTCGGTCGAGACGTAGAGACATGGCGCCGTGTCGTAGCCAAGGCAGTAGACGAGGGCAGGATTGGCCCGCGACAGCGCCAGATCGGACGCCCGGGCGACGGCACCTGCTTTGCTCCACGTGCCACCGGCGTCGGTCGACCGATACATGCCGTCGGTGGCCGCAGCCAGAACGATTTCGTGGTTCCCGGGGTTGACAACAACGTCTTGTACGTAGGAAGTACCTGGCAGGCCGCTGCAAGCGGAGTCCCAATGCGTCCCTCCGTCGGTGGTCTTGAACACAAGCCCGCTCGAGCACCCCGCGTACGCTTTGCCGGTATCGACGGGGTCACATGCAACGCAGTACGAGTACGCGGTATCCGGGACGAGCACCTGCGTATTCCAGGACTGACCGTAGTCGGTGGAGGTCATGACAACCGGAACCGCATAACCGGAGTAGTTGTAGCCGCTGACGAAGAGCCGGCCGGGAACCAGCGGGTCCGTGGCCATGCTCATTGCGTAGGTCGGAAGGGCGTAGTTGTCCCAGGATGAGCCGCCGTCAGTCGAACGCCACAGCATGGTGGAAGTCATGCCGTAGAGGTAGCTGGAATCGTGCGGGTCAACGAGCAGAAGGTTGACGGCGTAGTCCGGCAGCAGGCCCACGCTCGTCCAGCTTTCACCACCGGTTGTCGTCTTGAACACGCGCGGGCCACCAGGGTACTCGTACGGCAGAGCGTACAAGGTCGCCGGTTGCTGCGGGTCCAGGGCCAGCGCCACAATGTTGCCGCCGTCCGGGCCGATGCCGACCCATTCAGCATAGGATATCGAGGCCAGCGCCAGCAGCGCCAGCGCGAAAACAGCGTTTCTAGCCATCAGCACTCCTTTTCTGCCCGGACAATCTAACACCACTCATCCCGCGCTGTCAAGTCACTGCTCGCGGACCATGAAGCTCTCGGTCCAGACCGGCGGGGCCGGCGCTTTGCCTTCCCGTACCATCTGCTGCCACTTCTCGTCGGTCAGCCGGTCGCTCGCCGGCCAGAGAAACTCGCGGTACGAAAAGACCGCGCCCCGCGTCAGGGTCCACTTGCCCTCAATCGGCACCAGCACATAAATGGTGTTGCCGCCTGCCACTCCGACTTCGAGGCACTGGTCCAGTGAGTTGGCCACGTCGGCGATGCACGCCATGAACCGCTCGGTCCCCTGAACTTGAAACCAGTGGACAACGTCGTCATCCACCATGCCGCATGACATACCCTCCACGTCCAGACAGATTCCCCAGACGGCACTCTGCTCTTCGGCGGTTAGTTCGATGCCGGCCAACTCCTTCTCAGAGATGGTCTGTAGTGACTGGAGAGTCTGCCGGAACCACTGCAGGTTGCGGGCCACGCGCGGAGTCTCAACGTCATAACGATCCAGACCCTGCTCAAGAACGCTAACCCCACCCAGCAGCCGGCGATAGAACTCCGGCTCAGGCTCGCAGTAACTGTGGGCCTCGGGGACGTCCGGACCGCCGCACTCGGCGTACGTCTGCGAAGCATAGAGGACGGCGTCGTGCCTCAACTCGCTCCAACTACCCAGCGACGAATTCAGGCTCTTGTCCTGCCATGCCGGGCTCTGCATGAACTGCGGAGCGCTCTTGGGCACGGGCTCATTCAGCGCCTGCAGCGCGTACAGCCAGGCGTAGTAGATATTCTGGCGCCAGAACGCGGAATCGCGGGCGGCGAATGCCGATTCCGCTTCCGCCAGATGGGCCGGATACTCTGCCCAGCCTTCCTGCTCCCGACATACGTCGCTCAGAATCTGCTTGGCTCGACTTGACCCTAGCGCCGCAAAGACATCCAGCCCTTTGGGAAAAGGCCGGTCCGGCCAGTTCACCAACTGCTGCATGATGTCGGTATCCGGCAGATAGCGCTGGCCGAACACTCGGAACTGATGGCCGGTCGTCATCCCCTCTGCCACTGGATGCAGTTTCGGTTGGCGAAGCTGCCAGACACGCGAGATGAATTGCTCGACGAACTGCGGATCTGAAACGTAGTCTCGCGGCCCCATCCCGTACTCGTCGTTCGCCGGGAATTGTGACAGCACGGTTAGGTACTCCCTGGGCGTGTAGGCTTCGCTGGGGCCACTGAAGAATTGAGTGACGTCGTATATCTCCTGCCAGAGTCGGATAAGGCTGTCGGACTCGGTGAGGGCGAGCGATATCCTGATGGCGCATCGAGTACAGCCAACGGCGGCTTGTTCGTCTCCCTCAGGCCCTTGAAGCGGAAACGGGAAAAGCCCATACCACATCATTGCCTTGAAGTAGCGCTGCAACCGGTCGTTCCGCGTGTAGTGCCCGCGCGGGTTGAATTGGGAGTAGTCAAGCCCCACCGGAAGAACAACGGATTGCGCCCGGCCAGCATGTTCCTGGATCCGGCCAAGCTCTATCTGACACAGCGAGTCGGCCTCGTCCGACATTGCCACATCACCTCGCAGCAGCCGGCAGGGGACGCCGAAGTAGGCGGCGAGACGCGGATCGTCCGTGAACTTGTCCTCCATCTTCATCGATAACTCGAGCAACCGGAAGTAGAGCTTGTCTTCTTCAGTCTTCCTGAGCGTGGAACTCACGGACAGATTGAAGAGCTGCAGCATCAGGTCCGGGGTGACGAAGCTCGGCACGCCACCCCACCAGTCCGAGTCATAGGGCATGAAGAGTTGCTCGTGCGAGGCGGGCACGACCACGAAGCCGTTCCGACCCAGCATGTCACGTTCATTCTGGCTCAGGTCGAACTGGCTGATATTGACGGCAGAGTCAAGTGGGAATATCCCGGCGGCAGCGACGCCGGTCATCAGTGCGAGCAGCAGCAGTTTCCTGGTCATGTTCCTCCCTCTTCAGCGCAAGCCAACCCAAACAGCAGGTCGGCCTCTCTGGCGCTAACAATGCTCTTGTGGAGCGGCACGCCTGCCTGGCTCAGCGGGTGGGCAAAGCGAGGATAGTCCCCGTCCTACTGCGGTGGTCGCCGAAAAAGGGGACAGTCCCTCGGAGCAGCTCATCGAATTCGCTGCGGTACAGTCCCCGTTTTCGGCAGCGAGTCCATGTGGCTGGCCCGGAAGCTCTCGAGCAGCATCTGAGTGTTGTTCTGCGTGTCGTTGAGGCCGACGAACCGGTGCGGCTGGGCGAGTTCATACCAGAACCTGACCTCACGTGTGGGAAGGATGAGCACGATTTCCCGGCACATGATGTCGCCGGTCTTGGTCGTCACCAGCTTGGTGCCAAGCACGAGGAACTTCACCCGCACCGTCCGGAACTCGAACGGAATGACGAGGTTGTCGCGGAATGACGTCCCGGGGACCAGCGGCACGGCCCGGAGCCAGGTCTGAACCATGTCGTAGGAATGGAACCGGCCGGGCAGGCGCAGCTCCTCTTCGGTGCCGCCGTCGATCGTCTGCTTCTCGATCTGCACCCTGCCTCGCGCGTAGCGGGCGGTGAGCTCGAATTGCGAGATATCGGTCTCGACCGACCGGAACGTACGGAGCGGCGATAGGGCGTCTCGCCGGAAGACGACCTGGACCGAGTCGAAGTACCAATCGGCGCCGGAGAGCGGCTGGACCACGTTCGTCACGATCAGAGTGGGAACGATGCGGACACTGTCGCTCTGAGCGACGTTGCCCATCTCCTCATCGAACGCCAGCGTCACGACCGAACGGTACAGGGCCGAGTCATTCCGAGTGACGACGTACACGGAAGTTTCGCCATCCTGCCACTGCGGGACCTCAAACACAGGCATCGGCCCGAGGTCCTCGGTCACGCAGGCAACAAACAGCAGACATCCGGTCAGGAACAACCCTTGGCGTGCGCTCATTGCGTCAATCCTAGCCCTTGGTATGGTCGAGTCAAGCGCCTCTTCGTCCTCAGTGTCCGATTCTCGGCGTTTGGACTGCGTCTTTGACCTGCCCACCCCTTGCCGTCACTCGTCCCGCGCGTGGCCTTCCAGGTATAGCAGCAGTCGCTCCATGTCATCCGGCAATGACGACGAAAACTCGATGTACTTCCGTGTGCGCGGGTGGTTGAAGCCGAGCCGGGCGGCGTGGAGAGCCTGGCGTTTCATGATCGTCAGCATGTCGCGGAACCGGGGCATGTGGTCGCGTTGGGTGATGACCGCCGCGCTGCGGCCGCCGTATTCGGGGTCGCCGACGACCGGGTGGCCGATGTGCTGCATGTGCACACGGATCTGGTGCGTCCGGCCGGTTTTGAGCCGGATTCGCAAGTAGGTGCAGACCCCGTAGCGCCGGAAAACCTCGTAGTTCGTGACCGCGTTCCGCGCCGCGAAAGGCGTAACCGCCATCCGGGTCCGGTCGATCGCGTGCCGGCCGATAGGCGCGTCGACCGTCCCCTCGTCCGCTTCGAAGTCGCCCCACGCAAAAGACGCGTACTCGCGCACGACCGTCCGGTGTTCGATCTGGTATCCAAGCCCGCGCAGCGCCTCGTCGTTCTTGGCGAACATCAAGAGCCCGGTCGTGTGCTTGTCGAGCCGGTGAACGACTCCCGGCCGGATCAACGAGTCCTGGCGCAGCGGCAGGCTCTTGCAGTGGTAGAGCAGCGCGTTGACCAGGGTCCGGTCCCGGTTCCCCCGCGCCGGGTGCACGACGATGCCCGCGGGCTTGTCGAGTATGAGGATGTCGTCGTCTTCGTATGCGATGTCCAGGTCCATCTTCTGGGGCTCGAGGGTAATCTCCGGCTCCGGCTCGAACGCCGCGCTGATCTCGTCGCCGGGCTTGACGCGGTAGCTCGGCTTGGAGGGCCGGTCGTTGACCAGCACTTTGCCGTTGTCGATGAGCTGCGCCGCCCTGGTCCGGGAAACCCCGAGGCCGGATTGGATCAGGTACTGGTCCAGCCGCTTGCCCCAGAGCCGCTCCGATGCGGTCCGCTGGAAACGCTTGGTCGTGCGGGGTACGCTGTCGTCGGTCTCGGACGGTGCCTCAGGCACCGGTCGTCTTGAGGCTGGCATGCTGCAACTGAATCAACTCGCCGATTGCCCGCGCCGCGAGGTCGTACATCCGGGTGAATTCATCGAACCCGAACGGCACGTGCTCGGCCGTCGCCTGGACCTCGACGATCCGGCCGCTCTCGGTCAGGACCAGATTCATGTCCGTGTCGGCGCGTGAGTCCTCGGAGTACTCGAGGTCAAGCAGAACCTCGCCGTCGACGATACCGACG
Organism: uncultured bacterium; assembly: GCA_964626085.1. Taxonomy (GTDB): domain Bacteria; phylum Hydrothermota; class Tepidihabitantia; order Tepidihabitantales; family Tepidihabitantaceae; genus UBA2258. The sequence continues at coordinate 350 of CAZVCQ010000200.1, read as the reverse complement.
CTGATGGCCGCAACGTGCTCGATCAACGGGTCGCGCTCCAGTCCGCGCCCGCGCATCGTCTCCACCGCCTGCCTCAGCGCACAGAACCCGCCGGTCAGAGCCAAGGTACGCGTCCCGGCGTCTGCCTGGATCACGTCGCAGTCCACGATAATCTGCTGCTCACCCAACGCCGACAGGTCGCAGACCGCCCGCAGTGACCGCCCGAGGAACCGCTTTATCTCCTGGCTGCGGCCACGCGGGCGTTCCGACTCGCGCGCAGTCCGCTGGTGCGTGGCACGCGGCAGCAGCCCGTATTCGGCCGTCACCCAGCCCTGGCCGCTGCCGGCCAGGAACGGTGGCACCCTCCGCTC